>CAZFBN010000045.1:0-36118 GCA_964517145.1 uncultured Saprospiraceae bacterium | reverse complement strand
CCTGAGGATGCTTCTCTTATATGTCAATCTTTTTAATTTTTAACAGCTTCTAAAAGGTGCTTTTCTTAACAAATTTGTACTTGATTCTGATACCTGATCTTTGTAAAGACTATCTTTATCATCACAATCGTTGGAAAAATTCGATAATCAATTGTTTCCTAAAATCCGTCATCATGTTACTAGGCTTCATCATCGTATATTTATTCGTTACGCTGCTCGTCGGATGGTGGGCGTCGCGGCGGGTGCATTCCACCAAAGATTTTGTAGTTGCCGGGCGACAGTTGCCTTTGTTGTTGGCAGCTTCTGCATCGTTTGCCACTTGGTTTGGCTCGGAGACCCTCATGGGCGCTTCGGCAGAATTTGTCGAGGGAGGCTTGATCGGCGTCGTGGAAGACCCATTCGGTGCCGCGTTGTGCCTTATTTTGGTCGGTGCTTTTTTTGCCCGCAAATTGTACCGCCTCAATATCCTGACCTTCTGCGATTTCTTTAAAATACGGTTCAGTCGGGCGGCAGAGTTCTTATCGGCGTTTTTTATAGTGCCCTCTTATTTTGGTTGGATCGCTGCGCAACTCGTTGCAATGGCAATTATTTTACAAACTTTAACCAGCATTCCATTCATGTATGGCATTGCCATTTGCACTCTTGTTGTTATCTTCTATACTTACATCGGCGGCATGTGGGCAGTATCGGTCACCGATTTTATTCAAACCATTATGATTATTGTAGGATTGGTGGCACTTTTGATACAAATAAATAGCTTGGCGGGCGGCGTAGAAAAAGTGCTGGCGTCCACTCCAAAAGGATTTTTCAAATTTACACCGGAACCCAATCTGCTCAGTTCGGTGGAATATTTTGCGGCGTGGATCACGATTGGTTTAGGTTCTATTCCGCAACAAGATGTCTTTCAGCGGGTTATGTCAGCAAAAGATGAAACGACGTCTGTTCGAGCGTCTTATTTAGGTGGCATCATGTATTTAACCATTGGATTAATTCCATTATATATCGGGCTGTGCGCTAAAAATTTATACCCCGAATTATTACAAGGTGACCCGCAAATGTTATTGCCGCAAATGGTTTTATTACATTCCAGCACGTTTATGCAAATTTTATTTTTCGGCGCTTTATTATCAGCCATTTTAAGCACTACTTCTGGCGCTGTGCTCGCTCCGGCTACCGTCATCGGTGAAAATTTAATTCGACCCCACTTACCGCACCTCAGCGATAAACGATTGTTGCAAATGATGCGTTTCTCCGTAGTGGGCGTAGCGCTCGCGTCGGCGCTCATGGCAGGCTGGAATACCAACATTTATGAACTGGTGGGCATGTCGTCGGCGCTGAGTCTCGTTTCTTTGTTTGTGCCATTAACAGCAGGACTATACTGGAAAAAATCATCCAATCTAGGCGCTTTGCTCTCCATTGCAACCGGAATGGTGGTCTGGATTGTTTGTGAAATATTGCAAACAGAGATTCCAAGTTTAATTTGGGGACTTTTGGCGAGTATTTTGGGCATGCTGGTCGGAAGTTTTTGGAAACCTGACACCACGCACAAATCTTTGTATGCCATTTTGGAAAAGAATGGAAAAGTTTAAATTTGTAAAATTGGTCGGAATCAAAATTCGCCGAATTTAGTAATTCAGGAAATTCTACAATTCTGAAAATTCTGATTCCGACATTGACACGCGAATAAAAATCGTACTTCAACATGACTTATGACAATTTCACGATAAAGGCGCAGGAAGCCATCCTCGCCGCACAACGCCTCGCCGCTAATTTTGACCAGCAGCAGGTGGACACCACGCACATCATCCGGGGGATTATGGATACAGATGAGAATGTAGCCACGTTTATGTTTCAAAAAGTTGGGATCGATGCGGAAAATATGCGCAAAAAGCTCGACGACATCATTCGCACCTACCCGCGCGTGGAGGGCACCGACAAACAGTTTCTGACCGATTCTGCGAATAAAGCCCTAAGCGCTGCGAAAAAAATGCTGCCCGCCTTCGGCGATGAATTTATTTCGATTGAACTGATTTTGTTGGGTATTTTAAAAGGTACGGACAAAGCGGCCGTTCTGCTGCGTGGCATGGGCGCTACGGAAGATGGTATGAAAGACGCCATTACTGAATTGCGTAAAGGGCGCAAGGTGACCGATCAAAATATTGACAATACGTATAATGCGCTCAATAAATACGGCATCAATCTCAATGAACGCGCGGAAACGGGCAAGCTCGACCCGATCATCGGTCGGGATGAAGAAATCCGGCGGGTGCTGCACATTTTGAGTCGTCGGAATAAAAATAATCCCTTGTTAATCGGCGAAGCCGGCGTTGGTAAAACCGCTATTGTAGAAGGCATTGCCTGGCGCATCATCAAAGGCGACGTGCCGGAAAATTTGAAATCGAAAAAGATTTTTACGCTGGATTTGGCGGGTTTAATTGCTGGTGCAAAATTTAAAGGCGAGTTTGAAGAGCGTCTGAAGGCAATTATCAAAGAAGTAGAGGCCTCCGGTGGCGAAATCATTCTGTTCATTGATGAAATTCATACGCTCATTGGCGCGGGCGGCGGCTCCGGCTCGATGGATGCGGCGAATATTTTAAAACCGGCTTTGGCGCGTGGTGAATTGCATGCCATTGGTGCGACTACTTTGGATGAATACCAAAAATATTTTGAACAGGATAAAGCATTAGTGCGTCGTTTTCAAACGGTTACGATTAACGAACCTAGTTTGGAAGACACCATTTCCATTTTGAGAGGTTTGCAGGAGCGTTACGAAGTGTTCCACAAAGTGCAAATTTTGGACGAAGCGTTGATCGCGGCAGCGGAATTTTCACACCGCTACATCACCGATCGTTTTTTACCGGACAAAGCGATTGATTTGATTGATGAGGCTTCTGCCAAATTGCGTTTGGAATTGGATTCGGTACCTGAAGAAGTAGATGAATGGGATCGGAAAGTGCGGCAGCTCGAAATCGAACGCGAAGCCCTCAAGCGCGAAGGCGACGAGCGCAAGATCAAAGCCATCAACGAGCAGATTGCAAACGCAAAACAAAAACGGGATTCCCTGACTGCCGGTTGGCAAAATGAGCGCGAAATTCTAGAAGTGATTCAAAATATCAAGGAAGATATTGAGGAATTGGAAATGGATGCCCAGAAGGCAGAGCGTGCCAGCGATTATGAATTGGTGGCAAAAATTCGCTATGGCGATTTGCAGGATTTGCAAACACGTTTGAAAATTGCCGAAGAAAAACTGGAACAAATTCCTGACGATAATCGCTTGACGAGTGGCGAAGTAACTGCGAATGACATTGCCGAAGTGGTGTCGCGTTGGACGGGCATTCCGGTTGCCAAAATGTTGCAAAGTGAAAAGGACAAATTGCTGCGGCTCGAAGAAGAAATTGGCAAGCGTTTGATTGGTCAAAATGAAGCCGTGCGCGCTGTTTCCAATGCTGTGCGCCGTAGCCGCGCGGGTTTGCAGGATGCGGATCGTCCAATTGGTTCCTTTATTTTCCTGGGGCCAACCGGTGTTGGTAAAACCGAATTGGCGAAAGCTTTGGCGGAAGTGTTGTTCGACGACGAACGTGCCATCACGCGCATTGACATGAGCGAGTATCAGGAGCGCCACGCCGCGTCGCGTCTGGTGGGAGCGCCTCCGGGGTACGTGGGTTACGAAGAAGGCGGTCAGTTGACAGAAGCCGTGCGCCGCAAGCCTTATTCGATTATTTTATTGGATGAAATTGAAAAAGCGCATCCCGATACGTTCAACGTGCTGTTGCAGGTTTTGGACGATGGTCGCTTGACGGATAACCGTGGTCGTATTGCGAATTTTAAAAATACAATTATCATTATGACCTCGAATATGGGGTCGGATGTGATTCTGGAAAATTTTGAAGACCTCGATGCGCTCGGCGACAAAAAACGCCTGGAAATCATTGATGCGACGAAGGAAGAGGTGTTTGGTTTGATGAAAGAAAACCTGCGCCCGGAATTTATCAATCGAATCGACGAGCAAATCATGTTCCTACCGCTGAGTAAGGCGGAAATTCGTCAGATTTCTAAACTTTTGCTCAAAAAAGTAGAGAAATTGCTGGGCAAGCAGGGCATCGTGTTCCGCATGAGCGACCGCGCGATGGATCATTTATCGAAGGAAGGCTACGATCCGCAGTTTGGCGCTCGTCCGATGAAGCGGGTGATCCAGCGTCAGGTGATCGACGAATTGTCGCGATTGGTGTTGGCAAGTACTTTTACGGCGGGCGATACGATTTATGTGGATGAAAAGAAAGGCGAACTGACGTTCAGCAAGGAGCCGTTTGAGGGTGCTGCCGTCACACAGGAGGCTGAAACCAACGGCAAACCGCAAGAACCGGTGAAAACGGAAGCCGAAGCCAAAGCCGAAGAAGCCGCCGCCACTGCCAAGCGCATGAAGCAAATCAAAGAGTTGGAAAAAGCGACCAAAGATGTGCTGGATGCAGTGAAGAATTCGGAAGAAAGTGGCGCAAGTGATTAATAATTGCAGTTATTGGTTATTTGTTATTTGAAGATTATCAATCAATAACAAATAACCAATAATATTTTTCAACCTACCATCCAGCTTGTACCTTCTTTGCTGTCTTTGAGCTGAATATCCAGGGCTTTAAGAGCATCCCTGACCTTGTCGGAAGTCGCCCAATCTTTGCGGGTACGCGCATCGGTACGCATTTCGATAATGAGTTGCATCAAGCCATCTACGATGCCATTGTTGCCACCTGCCTCTTCATTCAATAAGCCAAAGACGTTGAAAATCAGGTCGTTGAAGGTTTTTTTTAAACGATCCAAAGTCGTTGCCAAAACGTCTGCCAGGTTTAATTGACCACCTTTCAACGCGTTGATTTTAGTCACAAGTTCAAACAAGTCAGCCATCGCCTTGGGCGTATTAAAATCGTCATTCATATCTTCAAAAGCCGTGTCAATCAGGGTGTTAATTTCACGGTCGAGTTCGCCCGCATTGGCATTTTCAACTGCCTGCAATTCCAGCAAGGTTTTGTACCCTTCCATCAAACGGCGGTAGCCTTTCTCTGCCGCTTGCAGTGCGTCATCCGTGAGGTCGAGTGTGCTGCGGTAGTGCGATTGCAGCATAAAAAAGCGCACCACCATTGGGCTGTAGCCTTTGCTGAGGTGAGGCGAATTGCCAGAAAACAACTCGGCAGGTGCTACGGTGTTGCCGTCGCTTTTCGACATTTTTTTGCCGTTGAGCAGCAGCATATTCGCGTGCATCCAGTAGCGGGCGGGCGCGCAATTGCAAGCGCCATAATTTTGAGCAATTTCATTTTCGTGATGGGGAAATTTCAAGTCATTGCCACCGCCATGGATATCAAAAGTATGACCTAAATACTTGGTACTCATAGCAGAACACTCCAGGTGCCAGCCGGGAAAGCCCACCGACCAAGGCGAATTCCAGCGCATGAGGTGCTCCGGCGACGCTCGCATCCAAATGGCAAAATCTGCCGGGTGGTTTTTTTCGTCCTGCTTTTTCAAGTTATCACGCGATTCTGAAATCAATTCTTCAATCACTCGCCCCGACAATTGCCCGTACACACCTTTGTCTTTTTCAAATTTTAAAGTATCAAAATACACCGAGCCATTTTTTTCATACGCGTAGCCGGCGTCCAAAATTTTTTGCACCATTTCAATCTGCTCAATGATGTGCTGTGTCGCACGAGGCTCAATGCTAGGTGGTAATACATTAAAAACGCGCATCATGTCATGGAAGCCATTCGTATAGCGTTGCACTACTTCCATCGGTTCAATTTGTTCCAGCCGCGCTTTTTTTGCAATTTTATCCTCGCCCGTATCCGAATCACCTTCCAGATGTCCTACATCCGTGATGTTGCGCACGTAGCGCACTTTGTAGCCCAGGTATTTGAAATAACGGAACACCACGTCGAAACTGGTGAAGGTGCGAATGTTGCCCAAATGCACATCGCTATAGACCGTCGGTCCGCACACGTACATGCCCACGTAGCCCTCGTGCAGGGGTTTAAATTCCTCTTTGGTGCGGGTAAGACTATTGTAAATGCTAAGACTTGTGTTCATAATGATTGTAAATCAATAAATTACAAAATTCAACCAGGGATGGCGCATTCTAGTTCCCAAAAAAGGAGCGTTTGTTTAGAAAAGATGCCACCTGAAAATTCGCGGCAAAAATAAGAACATTTTGCAAGTATGAGCTGAATTAAGAATTTGATAACAGGTTATTTATAGGTCATTTGATTTTTCAATGGATGCCACTTCGATTCTTTTTGCAAATTTGTTGAGCAAACTTTTATTTTGTGCTATCTTGTCTTTTTAAAGAGCCAAGCTAAAAACAAGCAACACTAAACATATTTAAAAAATCCTATGGGCGAAAGAGCAAATCTTCCAATTGTTTATAGCATTGTGGCGGAGGCGGGCGAGCAGGTGCTTCACCTTTTTGACAAATACCCGAATAATCGTTTGTTGTTTCATAACTATGCTTTTACACAAACGGTGCTGAAGCATACCCGCGAGATTTGTGAAGAAACGGGCGTGACGGGCAGCATCGCGGAGGTTGCTCAATTGGCGGCGTATTTTTTGTACACAGGCTATTTGTTTGATTATGAAAACTTTATGCGTCATAGCCTCGATCAGGCACAACGGTTTTTGGCGCTGCGCGATTATTCTGAAAATGGACAACGCAATGTGCTGCGCTGCATGCAAACGGTCGGTACAGCGAATATTCCAGCCTCTTTGGAAGAAAAAATCTTGTCGGATGCGGTGAATGCCGCGTGGATCGACGATTTTGAAGATCGGAGTCCGCTGCTTCGCCTCGAAAAGGAACTCATTCAGGGGCATCATTTTGAAAAATTGGAATGGGCAAACGGACAATTGCAGCACTTGCTACATATTCAACTTTATACGCATTTTGGAAAAACGCAATACGAACCTGAACTCGGCAAGTGTATCCGCAATCAGAAAAATGCCATTGAAAAAATGGAGCGTAAAAATCCGGTTGCGCCCATTTTAAAAACAGCAGGTTTGTATCAAAATTTAGACGACTCGCCCATTCGTGCCGTGCAGACCTTCTTCCGCGCCAATTATCGCAATCACATCAATCTGAGTTCCATTGCCGATAACAAGGCAAATATTATGATTAGCGTGAATTCGATTCTTATTTCGGTGCTCATTTCCATCTTGTCGTATCGCAACATGGCTGCCACCAATCCGCCGATTGTGTTGCCGGTTATCATTTTTTTGGTGACAGGTTTGACCTCGCTGATTTTTGCGGTACTGTCGGCTCGCCCGAAGGTGACATCCTTGAACGAACACCTCACTTCTAAAGAAGAAAAGCGTAAAAACCTGGTATTTTTTGGCAATTTTGTCAATATGGACCTCGAAGAATACGAAGAAGCCATGGATGCGATGTTCCGCGACAGCGAGTTATTGTACGGCAATCTCACGCGCGATTTGTACCATTTGGGCAAAGTATTGGATAAAAAATACCGGTATCTTACGGTTTCTTATAATATTTTTATGATCGGTTTTGTAGCCACGGTGGTTACCTTTCTTATTATGCTTTTTTTATAATTTTATAAAAATCATTCATTTTGTTAAAAAAATATCAAAAATGATTCATTTTCAACGCAATTGTTAATTAAAATATAAACTCAGTTGTTTTTATAAAATTATTTATCTCAACAAACGTTTCTTATACGAAGAACCTCTATATAAAGAAAACCACGATCCATTACCTTTTAAACTCAATGTTGATGCCTTTTTTGTCAGAATCGACAAAAAGAGAAGGCTCTTTTTAAACCCTTAAACTGATGACCATGAACAGAACGACGCTCGGGCTGGTATTTGTCCTATGGGCAATGCACAGCGGTTTTGCCTCTGCCAATAATCAAATTTACCTCGACTACATTGCACGGTACAAAGACATTGCCATTCGCGAAATGCAGCGTACGGGCATTCCTGCAAGCATTAAGCTGGCACAGGCGCTTCAGGAAAGTGGAGCAGGCACAAGCGAACTTGCCGTGAAAGCCAATAATCATTTTGGAATCAAATGCTCCAGCGACTGGACCGGCAAAACGTATGGCAGAATTGACGATGACAAAGATGCCTTTGGCAATCCAATCGAATCCTGCTTTCGGGTTTATAAAAATGCGGAAGAAAGTTTCATCGCGCACTCTGAATTTCTCAAAAGACCTTATTACAAAAACTTATTCAAATTAGATGCCACTGACTATCGCGGCTGGGCGCAAGGCTTGCTCGACGCAGGCTACGCCACGGATCGGCAGTACGCTACGCGCTTGATTGATCTGATTGAACGGTATCAATTGCAGCAATACGACCGCCCAGGTTTTGTGACCGAAGATAAGCCGGTTGTAATTCAACCCAATCCGAAGCCCTCAACCCCTGTCGCATCGGACGAGCAACTCGCCGAAGCAGGCTATTTTGTAGTGAATGATGTGCACTACGTCAACGCTTTTGCGAATGAATCTTTAACCGCTATTGCGCGTCGGGCGGGCACTTCGGTGAGCAATTTATTGGCTTATAATGAAGTCTTTACAAATGCAACGCAGGGTTTGAAAGCGGGCACGCGCGTTTACATTCAACCCAAACGCGATTATTACCGAGGCAGAGCCAAAAATCATACTGTAAAAAATGGGGAAACCATGTTTGACATTGCGCAATTGTACGGGGTGAAAATGGATAAACTGTACGAACGCAATAAAATGGAAGAAGGTACGCAACCGGCTGTGAATGAATTGATTAAGTTGCGAGGCAGTCAGGTAAAAAATCGCCCTCGCTTAGCGAAAGTTATCATTCCACCGATTGAAGAAGACCCTGATTTTTTGTTTGAAGAACCGATTGCGCCAAAACCAATTTCTGATACAGCGCAGACAACCATTGATAATGACACAAGCGCTAATGCAGAGACGAAACCCAGGGTTGACGAGGGTTTTGATGGGGCTGATCCGTTTAAAGACTTAGAAGAAAAGCCAGTTCCGGTTCCTCCAAAAGTCGAAGTGCACTATCATATTGTAAAAGCGGGAGATACCTTGTGGAATATTTCGCAACGATATGGCATGACGGTGGACGCTTTGAAAAAATTGAATAAACTGGATTCCAGCAACATTCGTGTGGGAATGCGCTTACAAGTGCAGTAGAATTTGAGAAAGGGTGCAATTTAAAATAATAAAAAAAGTTTATATCGTTGGATAAATCGTTAATAAAAAGATAATTTTGAACTTTTTTATCCAGAAATCCTAACTTTTTGACGTTGATTGTCGTACACCGAATTGCACCCTTTTAAACGAACGCGACCTTTATGATTAAAAGCACAGCAGTAGCATTGGCAAGCTTATTCGTCGTTGCGCACTTATTTGCACAGTCCTCCAAAGACCAATTGGAGCGCTACATTGAAAAATACAAAGACCTTGCCATCGTTGAAATGCACCGCACCGGTATTCCTGCCAGCATTAAGCTTGGGCAAGCCATTATTGAAAGCGACGCCGGCAGAAGCGATTTGGCAAGAAAAGCCAACAATCACTTTGGTATCAAATGCAATACCGATTGGGGCGGCAAAACTTTTTACAAAAAAGATGATGATTACAACGATCGGGGCGAGCACATTGAGTCGTGTTTTCGTGTGTATGAAGATGCCGAAGCGAGCTTTCGCGCGCATTCCGAATTTTTGCTGAATCCGAGAAAGCAGTTTCGATACGGTCAGCTGTTTGAATTGGACTCCAAAGATTACAAAGGCTGGGCAGAGGGATTGCGCAAAGCCGGATACGCCACGAGCCCTTCTTATTCCAGGCGTTTGGTGGACGTGATAGAGCGGTACAAATTGTACAAGTACGACCATATGACTCCCAGTAATGACAACCTCATTGCCAGTAATGACAATCTTAGCAATACTGATTTGGATGGGTTTATGGTGGCGAATGACGTCAAATACATCCTCTCGCGAGACAACGAACCGCTTACCGAAATAGCCAAGCGCACGCATACGCCGGTGCGGAGTTTGTTGCATTACAATGAAAATTTGCGCACCGAAAAGCAACAATTGGAACAAGGAACGCGTGTTTTTTTGCAGCCCAAACGCAACGCTTACCGCGGCAAAGACACGTATCACACTGTCAAGCTGGGGGAAACCATGTTTGAAATTGCACAGGAATATGGTTTGAAATTGGAAAAACTCTATGCACGCAATCGTATGGAGCCAAGCATGGAACCTGCTCATAACGAGCAAGTAAAGCTGCGCGGTGGTAAAATTTCTGATCGCCCGAAATTGGTGAGCGAAGTACCCGACATCGTGCTGCCGACTGCGCCAACACCTACGGCACCGCCCGTACAAATCGTGCCTGTAAAAACAGCTCCAACTCAAGCGGTTCCTTCAACCATTCTTGTCGAAAAGCCTGCGGCGCCAGCGCCGGTAGAATCGGCAAGTGCAAAACCTTTGAATAACACCGATCCAGTTGTGAATCCTTCTCTTGCATTGGGAAAGGCAATAAATTCTGACGAAGAAAATTTTGACACATCCGACATTTTTACAACAGCAAAGCCCGAAAAACCCGTGCAAAAACCGTTGGAATTGCTTGATTTTCATGTTGTTACAAAAGGAGACACCCTGTGGAATATTTCACAGCGTTACAATTTGACCGTGACGGAAGTGAAGCAAATGAATAATTTGAGCTCCGATAGCATTCAATTAGGACAAAAGCTGCGCGTGCGCTGAGTCCATAAAGATCATTGGGAAAGACATGGGAAGATACCAGAAAATCTAGTATCTTCCCGTTTCATTTTACAAGTGATTATGCGATACCTCATTTTACTTTTGTTTGTAGGGCTGTCGGCGGCAGGCGCGCAGGCGCAAGGCTATGCGTTTGGCGTGAAAGGCGGCTTGACCATTGGCACACAGCGTTGGGATGAATCTTTTCAGCGCGAACCTTTGTTCCGATATCATGGCATTGCTTACATCGAGTCTTTGTCAGAAAACAATGAATTTGGGCTTTTCGCGCAGGCAGGCTACCACATCAAAGGCAGCACGATTCGCACCTATCCATATGTGTATCAGCTGTCGGGCGGCGGTTTCGAGCGCATTCCAGGCATGACCATTCCCTTTGAATTTCGCAATGCCTCGCTCGGTTTGGGTGGGAAGAAAAAATACGACCTTGGCGTCCGTTCCAAAGCATACTATTTGTTGGGCATTCGGGTAGATTATACCTTGAGCACCAAGCTGCGCCCGGAGTTTGTGGATGCCCAAAGCCCTTATGCCTTTATTTATCCGATTGAGCCTTTTGTAAAAAAATTTAACTACGGCGCCATTGTCGGCGGCGGCTTTGAATGGATGTTTTCGGAATACGTTGGCGGTGTGCTGGAATTCAGCGTCAACCCTGATTTTAGTTTGCAATACAACCAGCCACCTATTGAGAATATTATTAATCCGAATCCGGATGGTCCGAATATTATTACCATTCCACAACGGCAGATTCGAAATTTGACATTTGAAATATCCTTGGGAATCCGATTATTACATATTATAGAATATATTGATTAAATAGGGTGAATTTTTACAAAAATTGAACCATTGTGAATAACATGCTATTATAATTTTGAAAAAAAAGCGAATTGATACATTCAGATACAAATATGATTTTGCGGTGTAACAACTTGGTAAAAATATACGGCAAACGCCAGGTGGTGCGCGATGTGTCCATTGAAGTGCATCAGGGAGAAATTGTAGGTTTGCTGGGTCCGAATGGAGCCGGGAAAACCACTACTTTTTATATGACGGTGGGATTTATCAAACCCAACGAAGGGCATGTTTATCTTAATGCAACGGAAATTACAGAACTCCCCATGTACAAACGTGCGCAGCTCGGCATTGGCTACCTGCCGCAAGAACCCTCGGTTTTCCGCAAGTTGAGCGTTGAAAATAACATTCGGGCAGTGCTGGAAATGACCGCTTTGTCCAATGCGCAACAAGCACAAAAGCTGGAGGAATTGCTCGATGAATTTGGCTTGCACAAAGTGCGCAAAAGTAGGGGCGATACGCTATCGGGCGGCGAAAGACGGCGCACGGAGATTGCGCGTTCGCTTGCATCCGATCCAAAGTTTATTCTGCTCGACGAACCCTTCGCCGGCATTGACCCCATTGCGGTGGAAGATATTCAGTACATCGTGGCGAAGCTCAAGACCAAAAACATTGGCATTCTCATAACAGATCACAACGTACAGGAAACCCTTTCCATCACGGATCGCGCTTATTTGATGTTTGAAGGAAAAATTTTGAAAGCGGGCACTGCTGAAGAATTGGCGGCGGACGAAATGGTACGGAAGGTGTATTTGGGCAAAAACTTTGTATTGCGAAGAAAAGTCATAGACCTCGAACAACGATGAAAACAATCAGTCCTTCACTTTTGTGTCTTACTTTGTTGCTGCTGCTCGCTTGTAGCGAAGAACCGCTGCCTGCGCTTACTGCCAGCCAACGCGAAATGATTGATACGCTTTACCTGCGGAAAGTAGCGGTGTTGCGTCCGCAATTGGATAGTGCTTGCAATGCGAATTTTGCTGCCAATGTGCAACGCGCCGTGGATTCTCTGATAAAAGTGCGCAAAGAGGAAGAAGCACGTTTGCGAAAACGGATGCTGGAACAATCGAGTAATTGATTTGTAAAAAAAACACGCTATTGTCCATGCGTTTTATTTTTTGGATCGGAATAAGTGGGGTGTTGCTTTTGGCTGCTTGCGAATCGGAAGCTGCCAAAAAAGCCCAAGAAGCGCAGCGGCTCCAAGACGAAGCGGATCAGCGGGTGAACGAGTACGTCAAAGTGATTACCGAAAATTGCCAAACTAAAGTGCTGGAGGAAGCGGTTCGGGTAGCAGATTCGCTGTTGATTTTAGAAGCTCGGCTTTCGACGGATACGCTTTTAAAACCCTTGAAACCCTTGCGCCCGGAAAAGCCCGAAACGCAGATTTTAAAAGATACCACTCCGATTAAACCCTTTTTAAAACCGAGAAGAGACACCATTAAAAACTAAGCAGCTTACTCAACGCCTTCCTTTTTCCACATGGTGCGGCACACGCCTTTGTCACATTCCATGCGCCGTATGAGCTCGCCAGCTTCGTCGTACAATTTTAGCTCGCCCTGTTCAAAATCTCCATCCCGGTAATTGCCCTCCGCTTTCAGGTTTCCATTTGGATGGTATTCTACAAAAGGTCCGTTTTCCAGGTTATCTTTAAAAGTGACTTCTTCTTTCAAAGCGCCATTGTCATAGTAACCCTTCCACACACCCACCATTTGATTGTTTTTGTATTGTCCCAAGAGTTTGAGCTTGCCATTTTCATGGAAAACCCGATAAGCGCCATCAAACACGCCATTTTTATAAAATTCCGCCACAGAAGAATCGCCCGTTTCTGAATACAAAATCCGCCAGCCGTCGAGTGTATCATTTTGATAATGAGCTTCTTCTAGTTTATTGCCGCGCGAGTCTAATTTTACAAACAGGCCTTCCTTGGCATAATCCTTCAAGCGACGTTCATAGCGAATGGTATTCCCCAATTCATCTTTCGTCTCGATGGTCTCCGTTTTAGGCTTGCAACTTCCTAGCGCCAGCGCAAGCAGCATCCAAAACCAAAATTTTTGCATCAGTATAAGGTTTGAAAATGGCTATGTTAATAACGAAGATTATCGCAATCCATTATTAAAAAAATAAATTGCGAAAACGGCGAGCGAGCACTCACAAAAATCAGCAGTAGCCAAATAAAGAAAGGGCTCATTTGTATGCTCAACAAATTGCCCGGTGCGCCAAATTGTAAAAAATAAAAAACTAGATTGCACGCAAAGCCCTTACAAAATAAGTCAGCACAAAAGGGAGCGCTACCCAAAACCATTCGTTGGCATACATGAGCAACGCAAGGCAAACCATCGTAGAAATGGCGAAAAGAATCCAATCGGTACGGGTTGATTTATTTTCTGTTGTAGTTTCCATGTTAAATTTGGTTTGAATTTTAGCGCAAATATAACAGGGAAATTTTTCCAATGAAATGCCTGGAAGTAAAAAAGCAGGCAGTTGGAATATTTTTAATGCCAACAATTGTCTAACCAAAAAAAGTCGCCTAGCCGACCATGATACCTTGAGTTATTTAAATTTGAAAAATGACACCTAAGCACCTGTGTACAGCCGCAGCCCTGATTTTCACTGTTCAAATTGTCGCTCAAACCCTTCCGCCCCTGCACATTCAGCATGCCAATGGCAGTATCAATTTGGATGCCGTGCTGGATGAAGCCGACTGGCAAACAGCTGAAGTTGCCACTGATTTTATGCAATTTTTCCCTGCGGATACCTCGCTTGCCAATTCACAATCGGAAATTCGCATGACCTACGACGATCAGTTCGTTTATGTCGGTGCAAAAATGTACAACCTGCCCGGCGAACGCGAGTACGTGACGCCCTCGCTGCGCCGCGACTACCGGGGCGAGGCAAACGACGGGATCACGGTAGTAATTGACCCCTTTCTCGATAATACCAATGCGTTTCAATTTGGGGTCAACCCCTTTGGTGTGCAGCGCGAAGGCTTGATTTCCAACGGCGGCGCGACCAGCAACGACCTTTCGCTCGACTGGGACAACAAATGGTACGCCGAAGCGAAAACTTACGATGGCTACTGGATCGCTGAAATTGCCATTCCCTTCAAAACCTTGCGTTACAAAGAAGGTAGCACCGCCTGGAATATCAATTTTTATCGCATTGACAGCCAAAAAGCTGAGCGCTCTACCTGGACGCCTGTGCCGCGCAATTTTGGTATCATAGCTTTGGCGTTCACCCGTCAACTCATCTGGGATGCGCCGCTTCGTAAACCGGGCGCTAACGTAGCGCTAATTCCTTATTTAGCAGGAAGTTATGCGCATAACTTATTTGATGGCGACCAGCGTTTAAATGATAAAGCCAACTATGCCTGGGATTTTGGCGGCGATGCGAAAATCGGCGTAGGACCGGCACTGAATTTAGATTTGACTTTCAATCCTGATTTTTCACAAGTAGAAGTAGATCAACAAGTTACAAATCTGGATCGATTTGAAATTTTTTTCCCCGAACGCCGACAGTTTTTCCTGGAAAACGCTGATTTATTTGCCAGCTTCGGGCATCGCAATATCCGACCTTTTTTCTCGCGCCGCATCGGCATTGCTTACAACGATAAAACCGGACAAAATGAATTGAAAACCATTTACGCGGGCGCGCGCCTAAGCGGCAAGATCAATAACAACTTGCGCATCGGTTTGCTTAATATGCAAGCTGCTGAAGATCAGGAGATTGCCTTGCCTTCTTTAAATTATACCGTTGCCGCATTGCAACAAAAGGTCTTTGCCCGTTCTAATATTGCAATGATTTTAGTAAATAAACAGCCCTTATTTAATCAAAATGATACCATTTATAATGGGCAATTAGAAACATTTAATCGGCTGGCGGGCATTGATTACAACCTTGCCTCCAAGGATGGCAGTTGGTCGGGGAAATTTTTCTACCATCAATCTTTTGAAAACAATCAGCCGGACAAAGCATTCGCAGCGTCGGGCGAGATCAGTTATAATGTGTTGCGTTGGGATATTTACACCACCCTTCAACACGTCGGTGAAAATTTCAATCCTGAAGTGGGCTTCCTGCGGCGGCGCGACTACAATCGCTCGGCGGGTTCCGCCTGTTTTAATCTGTATCCCAATTCTAAACTCATCAACCGGCATGGACCCGGTATTGATTATGATGTGCTGGGCAATGACACGTATGGTGTGACCGATTATGATGTCAACTTGATGTACCGTATTACATTCCGTAATACGGCGTTGTTCAACATGCGCCTGCGCCGCGAGTACGTGTACCTGTTCGATGCATTCGACCCCACGCGCTCTGGTGGAGTTGAGCTGGCGGAAGGTACGGATTATACATACAATATGGTGATTGCCGAATTTGACTCGGATCGTCGCAAGCGTTATTTTTATTCGCTTAGCACACGCATCGGCAGTTGGTTCAATGGCTCCCGCTTTTTTCTCAATGGCTCGCTTGGCTATCGTTTCCAGCCTTATGGCTCGGTTACGCTCGATTTTGATTACAATCGCCTGCGCCTGCCTGCGCCTTACAATGATGCCGATATTTACCTCGTTGGTCCGCGTTTTGATTTTACCTTCTCGCGCAGCGTTTTCTGGACGACGTTTATTCAATACAATAGTCAAATTGATAATGTGAATATCAATTCCCGTTTTCAATGGCGCTTTAAGCCTGTGTCGGATTTATTTATTGTTTATACCGATAATTACTTCCCGGAAACTTTCACTGCTAAGAGTCGTTCGCTGGTCGTAAAATTGACGTATTGGTTGAATATGTAAAAGGAGGATGGGGAGATTGGATGATAGGGGAATGGGGTAATAAGAGGTTGGAGATTGTAGATAATAAAAATTTCGTCGTTCAAAATAGGACGATGGTCGGGTTTTTAACCATAGTTCGTCGATATAATTCGTTTTTAATCAGAATTTAGACGCAATATAGTCCCATGATTTGGATATTCGATACTAGACCTTAGATATTAGACTCACCTTAATTCAAAATCTGTTGAAAAACAGCCTAATATCTCACTAATAGCGATCGGCTAACATCACGTATTCAACTAAACCTAAATATTTTTTACGATGGAAACCTCAAATATGGTTTTTCTTTGGTGGGCGATCTGGGCTGTCGCCATCCTTGTGTTTTTATTGTCCTACAAACTTTGGTTTCGACTGCTGGGAATTATTTTTATTCCCGAAGACAAAATCGGTTTGGTTACTTTGAAATTCAACCTTTTAGGTGACAAAAAGCAATTGCCGCCGAACCGAATTATCGCCGTAGAAGGCGAGGCTGGTTTTCAGGCACAAACGCTGGCACCGGGTATTCACTTTTGGTACTGGATTTGGCAGTACGAAATTCAATTGCAACCGTTTACCGTGATTCCGCCGGGACAAATTGGTTTGTTGATTGCAAAAGATGGTGCCGAATTGCCAACCAACTCTATTTTGGCAAAAAAAGTAGAATGCGATTCTTTTCAGGATGCAGCGGCATTTATTCGCAATGGCGGTCAGAAAGGTCGCCAAACGACGTACATTACCACTGGTGTGTACCGAATTAACACGTTCCTTTTTGACATCGTGCTCGCGCCGATGACGCAGATTCGGGAAAACATGATGGGCATTGTGACTACTTTGGATGGTGAGCCGATTGATCCAGGCAACATCGCCGGTCGGGAAGTGCACGGACACGACAATTTCCAATACCCTGACGCCTTCCTGCGCGCGGGTGGTAGCAAAGGTTTGCAGCCGCAGGTTTTACTGGCAGGTTCTTACAATTTGAACCCCTGGTTTGTGCAGGTGGAAGAAACCGAAATGACGCAAATCCCGATTGGTACGGTGGGTGTCGTGATTTCTTACTATGGTAAAGAAGGTGTGGACGTGAGCGGTACGGAATTCCGGCACGGGAATATTGTTGCTAAAGGTCAAAAAGGCGTTTGGGCAGAACCACTGGGACCTGGTAAATATCCAATTAATAAATATTTGTATCGAATTGAAATTGTACCGACTACAAACCTCGTGCTCAACTGGGCGAGCGCTCGCACGGAATCGCATCAATTGGATAAGCATCTGTCAACGATAACGGTGCGTTCCAAAGATGGTTTCCCATTCAATTTGGACGTATCGCAAATTATTCACATACCGGCGACTGAAGCGCCGAAAGTGATTGCGCGATTTGGTAGTATGAACAACCTGGTGAGCCAGGTGCTGGAACCCACCATTGGCAACTATTTCCGCAACTCGGCGCAAGGCTCGGACGTGATTGCGTTCTTGTCTTCTCGTAAAGAGCGGCAGGATTCTGCCAAGGAGCACATCGGTCATGTGTTGGAACAATACAACGTGTATGGCGTGGATACTTTGATCGGTGACATTGTGCCGCCGGAATCTTTGATGAAAACCTTGACCGACCGTAAGCTGGCGGAAGAGCAAAAAGTGACCTACGACACCCAAAAGATGGCGCAGGAAACGCGTCAAACGCTTGAAAAAGAGACCGCTATCGCCGATATGCAACGTAAAATTGTGGAAGCCGATCAGGGTGTATTAATCTCTGAACGCATCGCAGATGCGGCGGTGAAAAAATCAACCGGTGAAGCAAACAGTGTGAAAATTGCTGCGAATGCTGAGGCAGAACGTACCAAATTGATTGCTGCTGCGGAAGCTGAACGCGTGAAATTGCAGGCTGCTGCGGAAGCCGAGCGCATTGAATTGACTGGTAAAGCCGAAGCGGAAAAGACCTTGTTGATTGGTCAGTCGAGCGCCGAAACGTATCGTTTGGCGGTCGAAGCGATGGGTGGCGACAATTTTACCAAAATGAAAGTGATGGAGACCATCGGTAAAGACGGCGTAAAAATCATTCCTGAAGTCCTCATTTCCGGTAACGAAGGCGCAAGCGGTCCGATCAGCGGTATGCTGGGCTTGCGTTTGCTTGATATGATGACAAAAGAGCCGATTCATACAAATGGTAAGAAAGAAGAGGCGGCAAAGTAAAACTTTGTTGAATCCTTGATAAGTTGAAGGGTTGATACGGCGCGTGTCAACCTTTCAACATTTATAAACCCATCAACCGTTCAACCTTTCACCCAAATTAATATCTTTGACCATGTAATTAAAAAATAAAATACATGGCAAATACATCCTTACCCCGTGTCGCCTATTTCTGTATGGAATATGGCTTGAGCAATGATTTTAAAGCATACGCCGGTGGCTTGGGCATCCTGGCGGGCGATTATATGAAAGGCGCCAAAGATTATGATTATCCCATCGTCGGCATCGGCATCAAGTGGAAGCAGGGCTACACCGACCAGCTGATTGATAAAGATGGCAAGCCGTATGATACTTACCATAATTATAACTACGACGAACTCCTTGAAGATACCGGCGTGACGGTGAATGTGACCATTCGCAAGCGCAATGTAGCTTGTAAAGTATGGAAACTCAGCGCTTTTGGCAATGCCGATTTGTATTTGTTGGATACCGATGTACCGGGCAACGAAGACGGCTGGATCACCGGGCAACTCTATGGCTGGTTTGGGGAAGAGCGCATCGCGCAGGAGATGGTGCTAGGCATCGGCGGCGTGCGGGCACTGCGTTTGTTGGACATTCCGATTGACGTGTATCATTTCAACGAAGGGCACGCGTTGTTTGCGGGTTTTGAACTCATGCGCGAGAAAATGGAAGCGGGCGCGACCTTTGAAGAAGCTTGGGCAGCCAGCCGCAAGGAGATTGTGTTCACCACGCACACGCCTGTCGTGCAGGGGAATGAGTCGCACCCGATTGACCGCTTGCTGTATATGGGCGCGAATCTGGGCATGACGGCTGGTCAATTGCGCAAACTCGGCGGCGATCCATTTAATATGACCGTTGGTGCTTTGCGATTGTCCAAAAAATCGAATGCAGTTGCCAAATTGCACGGCGAAACGGCGAATGTGATGTGGAAGCGTGTGAAAGGTCGTTCGGAAATTATTCCGATTACGAATGCCATTCACATTCCGACTTGGGTGGACGAAAATATGATTGCCTTAGCCGAGAACGGCGGCGATCTGTGGGCGCAGCATTTAAAAAACAAGCAAGCACTTGTTGATTTTGTAAAAGCGCGCACGGGTCAGGAGTTGAATGTCAATAATTTGCTCATCGGCTTCTCGCGCCGCGCCGTGCCGTACAAGCGCAGTGACTTGATTTTCAGCAAACCCGAAGTGATTGATCCGATTTTGAAAGAAGGCAAAATTCAGATTGTTTTCTCCGGTCGCGCGCACCCGCTCGACGACACGGGCAAAGCCATCGCTGCGAATCTGGTGGAAATGTCGAAGCAATATCCAAACGCGGTCGTTTTCCTCGAAAATTATGATATGAATATCGGCGCGGCACTCACGCGTGGCTCCGATGTGTGGCTCAACAATCCGCGTCGCCCGAAAGAAGCGAGTGGCACCTCCGGCATGAAGGCGGCAATGAATGGCGTGTTGAACCTGAGCATTCTCGATGGCTGGTGGCCCGAAGCCTGCGACCACGGCGTGAACGGCTGGCAATTTGGCGATGGCTTTGAAAGCGAAGACGAAACCCTGCTCGATAACCACGACCGCGAAGCCTTGTATAAAGTTTTATTGGAAGAAGTGCTGCCTACTTATTATGATAATCATGGAAAATGGGTGGACATGATGCGAGCAAGCATCCTGAGTACGAAAGATTACTTTGCGGTGAAGCGGATGCTGGAAGAATATTATGAATTGTTGTATAAGGCGTGATTTTATATCTTCTATTGACAAAGGTTTGTAACTGCTGATTTGAAATGGATTCAAGTTTAAAACGCGAGATTATTAAAAGGTTGGCAGTTACAAACTGCCAACAGCGGGGATTATTAACAAGTGACAATATAAAAGATGGAATATCTAATTTGTGTTCCTTTTCATTTCAATTGGAGTGCTATAACTCCAATTGTCGCAATTATAGTATCAATTATAGCTCTGTTTATAAATAGAGCAATTGCTCAGAGAAATACACGCCTGACAATTCAACAAGCCCTTTTCAAGACTGTCACGGACAAGGTTAAGGACTGTAATGCGTTGTGGGAAATTGAACCCGAAAACGAAAGACATCCTAATTCACCTCATTTTAAGGTTATGTCTGAATTGATAATTTCAATTGAGATTATTGACAAATCCTTGTCATTGTTTCAGAAAAATTATAAGTCTATAAGAAGAGAATTTGAAAGTGATTATTACTATTTATTCTGGAAACAGCTCCGGACAGATTTGAGAGATTGGGTTAAAACGACTCCTGAAATTGCCAAAGTGCTGAACGATGACGATTACAATTTACAAGTTGCTGACCTTTTCAAAAAATTTCAGAGACATTTTGAGAAAATAACCTAAGGAGACTCTTGCTGTAAAAAGTTTGCAACTTCCGACCAGCGCAAGAGGAACTTCAACCACCCCGCACCTGTTTCATTATAAAACGAAAAACGCGTATTCACTTTAATGCCCTGGTATGTCGAAGTTTGAATGGGATGACAATAAGAATAGGTCGAATCAACTAAAACATGGTATCTCATTTGAGGATGCCAGTAAAGTATTTGACGACCCGCATCGAATACAGTATATCAACTCGAGCGGGAACGAAAAGAGATTCATCACGGTTGGAAAAGTAATCAAATTTATCATTACTCTAGTTTATACAGTGAGAGTAGGGGTATTGAGAATAATTTCAGCAAGGCAAGCAAGCGCAACTGAAAGAAATGCTTATCTTGAAAACAAGTTAAAAAAGACAGATGATGAGCAATAACAGCATATCAGTCTCAGAGGCTTTGGAGCGATTGGATAGAGGAGAAAGTATAAAGGGAGCAAACATTGACTTTAAACAGGAAAACATAAAGGCGCTGGATGCTTTTAAACTAGGCAAGGAAGGAATAGACGTGCCAGATGACTTGATTACGTATGACGATGCGGATATTGCCTACGACCCCGATATAGATGATTATGAATGGGAAAGAACGGACATAGACCCATTCGTAGATTTGATGAAAGAAAAGCTTACCGTCAGCATAGAAATCAATGAAGATGTAAAGGAATGGATTCAAAAAAATGGAATTGAGGTGAATCATCTATTGGAAGCGTTACTCCAAAATTTTTATTCCACCCAGCAATCAATAAAGGGAAAGTAAGTCCATACCCGCGCAAAAGGAACTTCCACCGCCCCTGTTTCATTGTAAACCGAAAAACGCGTATTCCCTTTAAAGCCCTGGTATTTTTATAAAACAGCTAAATTTGATCGTATGGAAATCAAAGTGCAAATACCATTTCAACAATTGTTGACAATTGTAAAAACACTAACCCCAGCTCAGAAAGCCCAATTGCGCAAGGAATTGGATGAAGAAGAGTCGGTCGTGCGCCTTGAGGAAGATGATTTTATCCATTTTTTGCTCAATGGACCGGTTTATAGTGATGAAGACATCGCCATTATTGAAGAGAACAGAAAAAGTATAGCTGCGTGGCGGACAGAAAGTTGATGATTGATACGAGTATTTTGATTGACTATTTCCGCAAGAGCGATAAAGCAAATTCAAGGCTGATTGCACATTTCAAGCAATACAACCAGCTTTATATTTCAAGCATTACTGCATTTGAGGTTTACAATGGTGCGGCCGAATCACTTAAGCAGTTTTGGGAAGAAATGCGGCTAAGGCTGATTATTTTGGACTTCGACGGGAAAGCGGCTATAAAAGCAGCCGAAATTGTTGGGCAACTGAAAGCCAAACGAAAAACGATAGACAAGCCGGACTTATTTATTGCTGCCACGGCAACTGTATGCCAAAATTTGAATAGGATGAAAATAAGAATGCATCGAACCAACAAAAGCACTCCATTTCTTTTGCAAAAGCAAAAGAAGTTTTTGAAGATGAGAATGCGGTAGAATTTCTGAGCAATTCACCTACCGAGCTGAGAATTATTCGGATTGGAAAGACGTTTAGTAAGCTATTGATTGCGGTGGTTTATACCCTGAGATCCGTTACCGTTCGAATCATTTTTGCCAGGCAAGCCAGCAAACAAGAGATAAAATCTTATCTTGACAGCAGTTTATCAAAACAAGCAGATGATGAAAGTAAGCATTGAGCAAGCGATTGCAAGGGCAAGAAACAATCAGAGCCTGCAAGGGCTGGTGATTGAACACGTGGAAGATACGCAAGTACGGGCGGTAGATGCTTTGGCGCTGGCGGAGCAAGGCATTGTAATACCGGAACAAAATATTTATTACAATGATGCAGATATAGCGTATGACCCTGATTTTGACGAGGTGCAATGGAGCAAGGATCCACTCCAAATGACTTGGGAAGAAAAAATACAATTGGCAGAAAGTATGAAAAATAATGCGGACAGTGCCGAAGAAATATCCGTTACAATAAAAATTCCAAATCGGGAAATCCGGCAATGGATGAATGAAAATTATGATAAAATGGGGCAAATACTGGGCAATTTTATTGTGGACATTTATAAGGCAAATAAAATTATAAAAGGATAAGTCAACGAGTATTTTATTACAAAACAAACTACATCCATAAAGCAAATAGCCTCCAGAGGAGTACGGAATCCTGGAGAGGAAGAGTGCAAGGAGATGACCGCTGAAAACAATGTCTGTATATAGTCAAATTATTATTTATAAGTAAGTAGTCGTGCAGAATTTTCACGCAGAGCCGCAGAGCTTATTTAAAGTGTAAAGTGCTGATTATCAGGCGTCCTGCATCTTTTCGGCTCTGCGTGAAATTTTAATTTTATTCTGCTCGACTACTTTTTGCATCATCACTGAATACCTAGTTCTTTTGCAATGCGCTTTGCTTTATAAACATATTGCAATGCCGCAGCAATACCGCCTGCGTGTACAGACACCGTGCGGTTTTTTTCGGGTACATAAATAAAATTGCCTGGCAAAGACTCGATGTTGCCATCAAACACCAAACCTACCAATTCATTATTTTTATTAATAATTGGGCTGCCAGAGTTGCCGCCGATAATGTCGTTGGTAGAAACAAAATCTACGGGCGAACGCAGCAATTCCATAGATGGATTGAGCCAGCGCGCCGGCAAAGACCAGGGGAATGTTTTATTAAAACTGTAATAACGGTCGTACATGCCAAAGAAAGTTGTGTGAATCGGTGCCAACGTGCCATTGTATTCATAATTTTTTACAATACCATCGGCAATGCGCAGGGTAAAAGTAGCGTCGGGCGGAATGTCTAATCCATAAATTTGATACACTTCATTGCCAATGTTGCGCTCCAGCGCTCGGCGAGCGGCAGTATTGGAGCCAAAATTCTGAGCAGCGCGCTGGTACGCAGGCAGCAAAATCCGCGCGGCTTCCATCAATGGATCATCTTCTTTCATCAGCGCTTCGGCGGATTGATTCAAAATTGCTTCCAATTGCGCCGCATCATCAAAATCTGTTTTGTCAAAAATACGCTGGGCAGTTGCTTCTGGCGTTTGTCCATTGAACAATTGATTGATGTACTCGTCGTTGGGGCTGGCAAATTGGCGCAATTCTTTTAGAAAAGTCGTAAAAGCCTTTATTTCCATCGGATTATCCAAATCCTCGCCCAGTTTTTTTATTTCCGCACGCAGTTCTTGCAAATCCGACGCAGCTGCGCCTTGTGCCGACGCATTCAAATACGCATTCATATAATGCATCAAAAGCATCGCTTTGCCACCCGCAGCACCCGACGCCAGCAAGGTCACTTCCATCGCGTCTTTGTACAAAGGTTGGTAAGCCGCCGCAATCTGTTGCCAATAATCTTTGCCGCTTTTCACTGCACTGGATTTGGAACGCACAAAATTTTCCATGGCTCTTTTGCGTTCCATCAGCGTCGAGTCATTTAAACCAGCCAAAATACCTTCGTAAGCTTTTACACTGTTCGACAATTCAAAAATTTGCTCCTGCAGGTCGTGCGACGGTTTGCTTTTGTATTCATCCTGAAGCAGTTGCATTTGATCGCGCAGCATTGTCAGCAGGATTTTGTATCGATAATCCCGGTCGTATTCTAGCTGTGCCACCGTGCGGTAGCGTTCGGTGCTGCCCGGATTGCCTGTCACAAAAACCGGCTCGCCGTCCTTTACACCATTGATGTTAAATTTGAAATAAAAATTGGAAGAGTTGACCGGTTTGCCATTTTCATACACCCGCCACAGCGTGAAGTCGAGCGCATAGCGCGGGTAAGTAAAATTGTCAGGATCGCCTCCAAAATAACCCAATTGTAATTCGGGTATCAAGACAAGTCGAATATCATCATATTTTTTATACCCATATAATGAAAAGCGTCCGCCATTATAATAAGTCACCGGCTCTATTTCCAATCCTTTCCAGGCAGCATTGTTTTGATAACTGGCAATCAAACGATTGATCGCAGTGTCGCGCGCCGCCGCAAACGCCGCCGCATCTTGCACGTTACCCACCGCATCCATTACTTCTTTTGTTACATCTTTGATTTGTACCAACTGCTTGACAAACAAACCTTCTACGCGGCGCTCATCGCCCAATTTCGCAGCATAAAAGCCATTTTTATCAAAATCTTCGCCGCTTTTCATCACCTTGCCTACTTCGCCACGCGAACAGTGATGGTTGGTGAGCATCAAGCCATCGGGCGACACGAAAGAAGCCGAGCAAAACGTCGCAAAACGCAGCGAAGCCATGCGAGCCTTGGTAATCCATTGGTCGGTAGGGCGGAAATTATACGTTTTTTCAAAATAATCGAGCGGCATGTACTCAAACGTCCACATTTTTCCATAGTCAAAACGATCTGGTTCGTTCGCCGCAGGCTGCGCCCAACTATGCGTAGTTGCTACCAGCAACAATAGGCTTGCCAATAGAATTTGCCAAGTTATTTGATAATTTTTTTTCATAATATCGGAATTTAATTTCATTGGTTAATATTCTACTCGATCCGGTTTTAATTGCCATTCTCGAAAAGGTTGAATTGCTTCTTCGCTCAACAATTGAATTGCAGGTATTTGTCGAAGCTCCATTGGCAAATTCAACTCATTGTAAATCAACGCATCATCAAAATCAATGGCGGCAGCGTGCGTCCGGTCATTCCCATAATAAAATTGCTTAATACGCGCCCAATAAATCGCCGACAAGCACATCGGGCAAGGCTCGCAAGAAGTGTATAACACAGCGTTGTCCAGTTTAAAAGTGCCCAGGTTTTTGCAAGCATCGCGAATAGCCATCACTTCGGCGTGTGCCGTAGGATCGTTGAGCGCCAGCACTGCATTATAGCCTTTGCCGATGATGTTATCCGCTTGCACGATCACCGCTCCAAATGGTCCGCCCGCATTGCGCCGCATGCCTTCCGCTGATAATCGAATGGCTTCCCGCATAAAATCTTCATGCGTCACTGGCTTCATGTTTCAATTTTCAGATTCCTCAATTTCATTCATCACTGCCACAATATCGGGGCACACGCGCTGCATGGCTGCTTCTACGGCTTCCTGTTTTTCCTCCAAATCTCCATATTTTTCATCCATCCGATCTGCACAGGCATCACTTTCGGCAGCCGCCTGATCCATTTTTTCCATCGCAGCTTGAATGTCCTCCGCACTGTCTTCGGCGCTTAACCCCTGCGTGTCATTGTACACCTCTACAATCGGGCGCAGGCAGTCGCACAATTCTTTCGCAATTTGATCGGTGTCATTTTTGCATGCAATTAAAAGATTGATAATCAACAGACTGGCAAAATGTAAAATTTTCATATAATGGTTTTAAAGTGGGAAAATTGTATTAAAAAATGGTTTAAAATGGAACGTGTCATGCTACGCTTGGTTTAGAAAAGGTAAAAACAACGCCGGATTCGGGCAATTTTGCAAAAAATGTGGAGCTTCCGCTATCGTCGCCACGCCAGGGTAGTCGCCCTCCCAATCGCCCATGTCTTGCATCACCTGAAAATGCAAATGAGGCACCCAGCCGCCATTTTCGTGCCGCGCGCCAATGTGCGCAAAGCACTCGCCTTGCTGAAAAAGTTGTCCTTTGTGCAGAGGCTCAATAGACGATAATGTTAAATGCCCGTATAATGTGTAAAATTGATGATTATCAATTGAATGTTTTAAAATAATGGTGGCTCCGTAATCCAAAAGCTGATTGTTGTAACGAAAACTGTGCACCTGCGCATCTAGCGGCGCGTACACGGGCGTACCGACAGGTGCCCACAAGTCTAGTCCCAAGTGAATACAGCGCGCTGGGGTGTTGCCGTCATTGAAAAGTGGGCTTTTCAAGTAAAAAATGCGGTGCTCTCCGTAGCCGCCATAGCCAACTGAAGCATTGTTTTGTTGTAAAACGCGCTGCACATAAGCCTCCAACCCTTCGTAAGTGGTCACGTCCTGGTGCTCAAAATCTGGATTATGAATGCTCAAATCCAGCAACTGATAATCAGAAGCTTGAAAATGCGCGCCTAGCACAGGAAACGCTTTTTGCGTAGCCAACAGTACATTCAACTTTTTCATTCGTGTTTTAAAACGTTCCTTTTACTGCAAATTTTGCAAATAGCGGCTACAAATACCGTTATTTTTAGCAGAATTCCTATTTTTTTTAAAATTTCTAATTTCAACCCTTTAAATAAAAAGTGAATTAAAAATAAAACAATAAATATCGTTCATTATTAAATGAATAATAAATTTTTAAAAAATTCATTGAAAAATTTGCAACAAAAGGAAAGATTGTTTTAAATTTGCATCATCAGCAACGAGCAAAAGCGCTTGTTCAAAGTCAGAAGTTGGAGGTCAGAAGTCAGAATTGTACTGTGTCTGGTATCTGGCATCTAAAAGCTGACATCTAAAAATTGTGAGGTGATGAAACTTCGGCAGCCATGCCCTCTTGTCTCGGGGGTGAGGACTCAGAAACAAAGCCAGGATATAGCCGGTAATTCCGACAGGGGTTGACCACCAAGCATTGTCCCGTGTCTAATCTCCTCGTGAAGGTTCGAATCCTTCCCTCACAGCCAGTAGCCTTTGAAATAGAGCATTTCAAGGGCTTTTTTTATTCTGTTTTTACAATTTTTGCCACCCACTTTCGATTTTCGTATTGCAATTGCATCCAATACGTTCCTGCTGAGAGTGCTGACAAATCTACTTCCGTTTTGCCCCTCACCGTTCCTGTTTTCAGGAATTGTCCCATCGCATCAAAAACGCGGTATTCCAGGTGAGCCATTGTCTCCGCGTGAATCCAAACGCTGCGGCTGGTAGGATTGGGCGCTATTACAATGCCGCTTTCCCGCAAATCCTGCACCGCAGTAAGATCAATGCTGATTATCAGGCTTTTAGCGTGCGCGCAGTAAGCATTGGAGGCATTGAGTGTAACTGCATAAATGCCGCCTTTGGCAAATTGGTGAATGGGATTAGGCGCGGTGCTGGTTTCGCCGTCGCCGAAGGTCCAAAAATAATTTTGAGCGTTCAACGAAAAATTAAAAAATGAAACCATCGTGCTGTCAATGGCATACGCGAATTGGGGGCTGGGAGAAGGAAGTACGTTGACACAAGCTACGCAAACGGACGTATCGCTGCCCTGCGGTCCTGTCGCAATCAGATACACATCGTATTGACCTGGATTGGCATAGATGACATTTGGACTGGCTTCGTTGCTGGAGGAAGGATTGCCGCCAGGAAATTCCCAGCGACGCGATTCAAAAGCTGTTCCAGAAACATCTTTAAAATTTGCCAAATGTGGCGCGCAGCCGTTGGGGCGGGTCACCGTTAGTCGCGCCTGAGGAACCATGCCAACCGCCACTTGCTGGGTAGTCGTTTGCGTACCGCAATGATTGACAATGGTCAACGTAATGGTGTAATTCCCTGGCTTTTGGTATAAATGAGAAGGTGCAAAGTCGGTACTGGTGGCGCCATCTCCAAATTCCCAGAAAAAACTAGTTGCGTCCACTGTTTGATTGAAAATCACTACGTTCAGATCATTCACGGAAGCCACAAAGGAAACTGGCGGCTGCGCTTGCACGATGATAAAACTGTCTTTTCTCAAAGTGTCCGTCCCACGCGGATTGGTTGCCAAAAGCGTCACTGGATATTGACCTGGCGTGTAGTAAGTGACCGTTGGATTTTTATCTAAAGTAAAATTAGGGTTGGCACCAGGCAGCAGCCAGGTAAATTGCGACACATTGGTGGAGGAGTTGTTTTCAAATGTCACAGTTAAAGGCTCGCAACCTGTGACGGATTTTGCAGTAAAATCTGCATTGGGAAAGGTGTAAAAAGAAATATTTTGAACAAAAGTAGCTGTGTAGCAAGCATTTGTCACTGTTAATGTAACAGTGTAAAGCCCTTCCTGCGCAAAGCGATGAGTAGGATTGGCGGCAGTGCTGGTTTGCCCATCGCCAAAATACCAAAGATAGCTGGTCGCTTGCCGCGAAGTATTTATAAAATAAAAGGTATCATTTACAATGGTATAATTAAAGTATGCTATTGGTTCGGTGGGAATCGAAATTTGAATTGGTTTGGATTGAATTTCCAAATAACATTCATCTCCACCAATGATAAGCCGGTAGCGATAATTATTCATCTCAGGTTGGACACTTCGTATCAATAAATGATCCGTATCAGCATCCTCGTAAATGATTCCATCCGAAGTAATGGTTCTAAAACCTCGCCCATCCCCTTCATCCACTTGCCATTCATACACGGGGCTTGCACCCTCGGTCTCCACCGCCAATGTCAACGGGCGATAAACGCAAACCACCGTATCGCCGGGTTGGCTGAGAATGGCAGGCGCTCGATTGCTCAAATGCCCTTGTGGAATGCTGTCTGCAAATTGTTCTGCCAAACCATTTTCGCCTGCTTCTGCGCCATTGATACCTTCCCCGCAACTTTGCGACTGTGTGCTCAAGCCTGCAGCACCGCCACTTAAATTTCGATAAACGGGTAAGCGATTGATAACCAACAAAGTACCGCCGCTGCCGCCACCGCCGGGTCCATGACAACGGCGCTGATTTTGATTGTCAATACCGCCTCCATTGCCTCCTTTGGCTTCAATCTCAATCGAATTAGAAACGGTTTCAGCCTGCAAAAAAATGGTTCCTCCTGCACCGCCGCCGCCTGCACCATCGCCGCTAATGGTAGTTGGAGTTGCGCCGTTTGCCATTATTTTTTGGTCGCTTCCGGTGATGTTCTTTGCGATTAAAAGAATGATACCACCTCCATTTCCGCCGCTTGTTTCTTGTTTGTTGTTATCGTGACCAGCGCCGCCTCCGCCACCTAAAAAAAGCCGATTGCCGGTTTTATTGATTGCTTTTCCGCCAATGCCTGGATGATCGCCGTCACAGCCAAACGACTCTGGCTCATGGTTTTTGCCCCCTTTGCCCCCTGCTTTCAAATGTGCGCCGCCGCCGCCACCGGCATTGTGATCATTGCCGCCGCCACCGCCATTTGCCTGCGCACCTCGCCCCGCTTCTTTGCCATTGACCACCATGGCTACGCCTTCTCCCTTTGCTGCGCCTCGCCAATTGCCTAGTCCATAGGAATAATCATTTGGATTGCTTAAAAAATTACAATCGTTGGAAGCATTGATGCCACCTGCGCCGCCTCGAAAGCCCTTACCAGATACATCCAGCGAAGCATTTAACAGCAGTGTTCCCTTGACTTCCAGTGCTAGAATACCGCCGGTTTTACCATTCCAGGGCTGACAAGTGAGTACATTTTTTGTTATAGCATTATCATAAACTGGAAAAGATATGATTTGAATTACATTCTTTACATCATATTCGTTCAATAATCTATAATCTAATATAATTTTATTGTCTTGAATAGCTTGAATGCGGTTTCGTTCATACAAACCCGCCTTGCCCAAGTCGGTAATGTTTCCAAAATCGCCACTGTTGCCGGTGTTAATTGAAGCGCCTTTCATTTGCATGATAATAATTTGCATACCAACCGAAAAGCCGTTGGACTCTTCTACCGTAAGGGTGCCGGTGCAATAATCGATCTCCGTTACCGCAGCATAAGCGTTGATAACGCCTTCTAATGGGGTTTGCGCCAGCACAAAAAACGCGTGCGCTGCGAAGGTGCAGATTAGAAAGTACCTCATGGTTTGGAGTTTGAAATGCTGGGTTTGAACTTTGGAAAAAAGTTCAATTTGTTTGGGAGAGGAATAATGAAGGCGTACTTCGCCTGAAAAGCTACTTACATAACGTAAGGTCAAAATTTAAGTTTCAAAGAACGCAAAATTTTGGCAATACACCCACTGATTTTTGATAAAAATTGTTCATTTTCAATTCTATTGCTGGCAAACCAGGGCAAATAGGTGGGCAAAATTGCCGACCTCATTCGAGGAGTGGACAGCAATCTAGTCTTTTTTGCAAAAAACTATTACTTTGGTCGTCCGTTCATTTTATTTTAACGTACTAACCAAAGAAAGCATATCGTTTTATAAAAAATTGCCATTCAATGAAGTGGATAGTAGCTACTTTTTTTATAAGTTGTTGGTTGTCAGGCTTTAGTCAAAGTGCCACCGAATTGAAGCGTCGTGCCAAGGAATTTTTTGCAGCTGGGCGCTACGAAGACGCCATTGCTACCTTGACCAATGCCCGCGAGCTGAGCCGCAGTGATGACGAAAGCCGCTTTTTGCTTGCAATTTGTTATTTTCAGGTGAATGAAATCAATGAATCGTTGACAATTCTGAAAAGTTTGACAGAAAATGACAAAACGCCGTACCCCGAATGTTGGTTTTATCTGGCTAAAATCTATCATGCGCGTCACCAGTTTTTGGATGCTGCTTTGAACTATAAAATGTATTTGCGACATGCACCTGCCGATGTTAATGTACGCCGCGTGGTGGCAGATATGATTCGCCGATGCTCCAATGGTCAGCAATTGCAATACCAAACGGCGAAAGCTTTTGTAGAAAACCTGGGCGCGCCGGTGAATAGCAAATACGATGAATTTGCGCCAGTGTTGAGTCCTAATTATGAAGATCGCATCTATTTTTCTGCGATTCGCGAAGGCAATGCCGGTGGCAAACGAAATGAAAGCGGCAAACCGGATGAGCGAGGTGGCAAATATTTTAGCGATATGTTTTTTGCTAGTAATCAGGATGGTGTGTGGTCGAGTGTGCAGTCCATGCCTTATCAATTGAATAGCCCGCGCCACGAAGTGTTGTTGGATTTTAATAAAGACGGTAGTGCTTTGATTTATTTGAAGGGATTGGATTTGAAAAAAGGTGAAATTATTGTAGATACCTTTCGGCAATTGGAAAAGCGCTTGGTGAGTGCCGATCCGCTGCTGGCGCCGGTGCGTCCTGAATTGGGAGATGAGTCGCCATTTTTTTACAACGATACGCTGATTTTATTTGCCAGCTCTCGAGGCGGTTACGGTGGCTTGGATATTTACAAAACTGCCTTGCGAAAAGGAAAGTGGATAACGCCGGAAAATCTGGGAGCTGATATCAACACGCCTTACGATGAAACCACCCCTTTCCTGAGCCGCGACGGCAGAACTTTGTATTTTAGCTCCAACTACCCGGAGCGCAGTATTGGCGGGCTGGATGTTTTTAAAGCAATTTTTGTGCCTGAAATTAATCGCTGGACGGAGCCTCAAAATCTGGGCTTACCCATCAACTCTGCGGGCGATGAAGAACATTTTCGACTAGCAAATGACGGTTTTACGGGCTTTTTGGCGTCTAATCGAAAAGATGGCTTGGGACAGCGAGACTTATATATTGCTTATTTTAATGATTATTTGGCAGAGCAGGATTTGCCTGCGCTCGATCTTGTCTTTACTAAACCACCGAAAGCGGACAACAACACAGCCCCCAACCTACCTTTACCAACAGAAAATACAACACCGACCCGACCCAACGTGCAGCAAACAGCAATTGCTGAAAACAATACCATTTACTTTAATACAATAACCGATGTTTTAACCATTGGAAATCAGCGTATTTTAGACGAATTTGGGATAGAAGTAGCCAACGACCCAGCACAAAAATTGGTACTCACCGCGTATGCTTTGGATGCGCCGACTTTGTCAAAAGGCTTATTCAATGCGATCACTTATGCTGAAAAAGTGGCGAATTATTTGGTAGAAAAAGGCATTGTGCCGGAGTCCATTTTTATGCGGGGCGCCTTACCCGATGGCAATGCCACGAGCACCTACGGCAAATTTGCCATTTTATTGGAAACCAATGCGGGCAGCGATTTTGCGTCCAAAGGTGAAACCAAACCAGGCTACGACCCAATGTTGCACGAAGGTTTGCATTATAAAATTCAAATTGTATCCACCAAAGGAGAGTACAAAAACGAGTTGTTGCAACAGTTTGCACATCCTATGGTAGAAAAAACGCTTACTTTTGAATACCTGCGTTATACGGTGGGCGCGGTAAAAACATTTGCGGAAGCTCAAAAATTGCGGCAAAACGTGATTGCAAAAGGCATTTCGGGGGCATTTATTGTACCATATATCAATGGCGTTCGCGCGGATGCAGCGCAGGCAAAACAATATTTGAGCATTTATCCTGATCTTCATAATTTATTTAAAAAGTAATGTTTACAATTTTGAAAAACAGTAAATTGAAGTAATTTCAGTTTCAACTGAACCTCTCCATGCACCTCTTGTTAAGATTTTATAGCATTTCAGTGAAAATTTGGCAATAAATGGATGCGGTTTCGTAATCTTCAAGGTTTGCGAAATAGAAATGTTAATCCCCAAAATTTCAAACAATCACATTCTAATCAAATTGATAAAAATCGCTTTATGAAATTCCCTGTAAATCTATTTGTTGGCTTGTTTGTCGCGCTGGTAATGACAAGTTGTGGCAATATCAATCCGCCCTCGCGCAAGCCTGATATTCCTAAAAATGAAGGTCAGCCAGACGCTACCGGCTTTATGTCAAGTTTGCCGCTGGATCGCATTCAATTGCCGCAAGGTTTTAAAATTACCACTTACGCCGAAGATGTGACCAATGCTCGTTCGCTGGAGCTTTCACCAAATGGCACGCTCTTTGTGGGCACACGCGACGAAGGCAACGTGTACGCCTTGCGCGACACCAACGGTGACATGCGTGCCGATCAAAAATTTGTACTGGCAACAGGCTTAAACATGCCGAATGGCGTGGCTTTCCGCAATGGTGCTTTGTACGTGGCGGAGGTGAGTCGCATTATTCGTTTTGATAATGTTGAAGCCAATTTAACAAATCCGAAATACACGGTTGTTTACGACGATTACCCAACGGAGACGCATCATGGCTGGAAATTTATTGACTTTGGTCCTGATGGAAAATTGTACGTGCCGGTGGGTGCACCTTGTAATATTTGCAAATCAGAAAAAGAGGTGTATGCGGCGATCACCCGCCTCAATCCTGACGGCACAGGCATGGAAGTGGTGCAACACGGCATTCGCAATACAGTGGGTTTTACCTGGCATCCTGACACCAGAGAACTGTGGTTTACGGATAATGGACGCGACATGATGGGCAACGACCGCCCTGGCGACGAGCTGAATCGGGCACCGCGAGCAAACATGCACTTTGGCTACCCTTATTGCCACCAAGGCAACCTGCCTGACCCTGAATATGGCAAACAGCGCAACTGCTCCGAATTTACAACACCCGTTCAGGTACTCGGACCGCACGTGGCGGCATTGGGTATGGAATTTTACACGGGGAATCAATTTCCTAGTGAGTATAAAAATCAAATTTTAATTGCCGAGCACGGCTCCTGGAATCGCAGCAAAAAAAGCGGTTACTGCGTGATGATGGTTACCTTAGATGCCAATCAAAACGCTACCAGCTACAAACCTTTTGCGGAAGGCTGGCTGATACCAGACAAAGACGACGCCTGGGGACGCCCCGTCGATTTAGAAATCATGCCGGATGGCTCCATTTTGGTATCCGATGATTATGCCAACGCGATTTATCGGATTTATTATGCTGGATAATAAACAAAAGTGAAAAATGGAGTAATAGAACGTTGGGAAATGTAGTAATTTAGGCAATTATTACATTTTCCAACATTCCAACATTCCGTTGCCCAATACTTATCAAATTAAACTGTTTCTTGTTCGAGCACGGCTTCTAATATATCCGCCTGCGTGCTGCGGGTTTTATCTTTATTATACCAACTTTGCGCCAGCGTTTTCCACTCGTCCATGCGCTGTGTGCGCAAATCCGGGTCAAGTATTTGTTTAATCTCTTGAAGCTGAGGCATTAAAATAGCTTGTAAAGCTTGCGGACGAGGACCCCAGTCAGCGATCACCTCTAAAGTCTCGGCATCCAATGCAATAAATTTAGGAATGGAGCGTGTACCATTGGTCAAAAACGCGTCCATGAGGGCTAGATTTTCGTCGCGTAGCAAGAGCCGCAACGTAATATTTGGACTGGCTTCCGCTAATTTATGGATGACAGGCACTACCTGAGCAGCATCGCCGCACCAGGCTTCTGTAAGCACCAGCCAAATTTGCGGTTTTTCGATAAGTGCCAATTTTTCAAGGGTTTCTTCTGTCAAAATCGTGGTTTTATCCAGGCGATTCATGCGTGTCACATTCAATTTTGTATAATGTAACAGCGCCTCACTTTGATCTGCGCCCGTTGTTTTACCTGCTGCTAAAAGATCGTCGGTCTGTTTACGGTATTCATCATAGGTCATACCAGAATCAAGAACCGCTTGCGATATTATATTCATGTCAATTCAATTTGCTTACAAAACTATCTGGAGCCCTAAAAAAGTTTTGTGATAAATGACACGTAGCGGACGTTTCGGCGACGCAACGACTTAATGGATTGATAATTAAATAAATATAACAGAGGTGATCTTTGTCAATGGTTGGATGATTTATCTCAATGCCTTTGTAAGCCTGCGCAAATTTTCCTGATTTTCATCTAAGTGAATAGCGTTAAGCACATTTTCGCGCTCCCCGCGCGTGAGGTGAAAAGAAATGGCGGCGCGCACTTTGGCATCCTGACCGGGGCGGTAAAGGAATCGGATGAATTCAAATTTACCTTTGCCTAGCAAATCGTAGGTCAATGCAATGGCATTATCATGCTCAAACTCTTGTAAAACAATGAGTTGCCCGGCAATTCCCAGCGGATTTAACAACGAGCTGATGATGCCTTGCGTGTTGCTGGGGTAAGTTTCTTCGATTTTTTCAGAACTCGAAATTTGAATCATCACCACGCCACTGGTATTTTCCAAAATCCAATCTTTAAAAACATGAATAAATCGCACCGCGGAAATCGTTCCATAATTATCCCGAAAACCGGCATCCAGCACTTCCACGTCCGGCATGCTGGGCAGGTGCACATTGGGCAACACATAGGGGTAAGTTGCATTCATACGTAAAGCTGTGAGAAAGCGCAAGTTATACGCATTTTGTTGTTTGAATAGCCAACCAAAATCCACCGCATCCACTTCTACCGCGTGCATGTTAGAGCGCCCTACAGGCGGCATCATCATAAAAGAGACGCCATGCGGCGAAATTATCATACGGCGCACTGAGGTAGTCTAATTATCCCGCACACAAAAATCTTTATAACTTTAGGTGCAAGATGGAAAAAAAGACCACCAAGC
>CAZFBN010000044.1:0-36447 GCA_964517145.1 uncultured Saprospiraceae bacterium | reverse complement strand
ATTGTACTTTTGCAAATCAGCGGGAATATTGCTTTTCAGCGATTGTATGGCAATGTCAATGCCAAGTGGTAGCTTTTCACGTAGCTCATTTTTTAAATCTTGAATGGGTTTCATAAAAACGCTTTAAGGTTTTAGGAATATTAAAACGGGCGAAACTGTAAGTAAAAAGACACAAATAACTATTCTTAACCACGAAGATCACAAAGGCTTCACGAAGCACACAAGGGCTTCATTTCGTGGACTTTGTGAAAAATCTTCGTGCACCTTGTGGTTAAATTTATTTTTGCTTTTTTACTTAATGTCTCTACAATTTTGTTTAAAAATAAACATTGTGCAGCAGATGCAAATAAGAAATTTTATTTAAACAGTTCTGCTGTTTCTGCCTCCTCTTTATGTTAGTAGCCGAGTAGGGTTAAATGCAATTTTTAAGTTTAACAAAATGAGCTTGTTTAAAATTAATGAAAAATCGTAATATCTTTTCAAACTAAGCTCCTACGTTCTCGTATTTTGGAAGATTCAACAATCTACTCTTGAATAAGAGAATGTAGCGTCGAATTGCCTCTGTCATATTAAATAAAATCGTCAATTTTAAACAAGTTCAATATTTATTATCAATGATTTACCAAACTATAAATTAATAATAAAAAATAATTTCATACCTACTCTCTTCTAATTGCCTCCACCGGGTCCAGCCGCGCTGCTTTCATTGCAGGGTAAGTGCCAAATATGACGCCAATTAAAATAGCGATGGTGCTGATAATCAATAAAGTATTCAAAGTATAAGCCGCCGAGAAAGGAATATCAGTAAAAATTTTAATAAGTGGCACCGCCGCCATCGTGAATAGTACACCTAATACCAGCCCCAGCATGCTACCCAACAGGGAAACAGTGATAGATTCTGATAAAAACAAGCGCAAAATGTCACTTTTGTTAGCGCCCATGGCTTTGCGAATGCCGATTTCAGCGGTGCGCTCCGTCACCGAAATTAACAGCACATTCATCACGCCGATGCCGCCCACTAAAATGGAAATGCCAACAATAAAGCCCATCACGACCCGAAAAAGCAGGAAACCTTTTGCAACCTGGTCCACTCGAAAATCGTTGGTGGCGACTTCAAAATCTACCGAAAGTTTGCCATAATGTTGATCGAGCCAGCTTTGCACCTGCTGCTTCAAGGCAGGAACGGCTTCTACCGAATTGGCGTGGATCATGGCGACTGGCGGCGATGTTTTTAGCTCCGCTTCGGATAAAAGGGTGAGCGGAATGATAAGTTGCCCCATTGGCAGGTTATTTTCTTTTAATATGCCGACTATTTTTAATGTTTTATTGTCAATAATGATGGTTTTACCCAGCAAAGTTTTATTGGACTGGTCGCCAACGATCGACTTTGCCAATTGAAAATTCATAATTGCCAAAGGCGTTTTCGCCGCTATATCTTGTGGGGTAAAACTTTTTCCAAATTCCAGTTCTGTTTTCGGAAATGCCGGCAGTTGTGGGGCTACCCCGATCACCCAAGTGCCGTAAAATTCATTTTGCCCTTGCAAACTGATTTCACCGGTGCTGCGATGCGCCAAGGTAACGCTGGCTTTCTCCTGCACTACTTTTTGCAATAATGGCAATTTATCATACGTAAGTATTGGAAAAGTATCTTTGCTAACATTTACATTATTAATTCGACGATGCGTTTCGGTTTGAATCATAATGCTTTCCAAATCAGTGGTGTTGCTGATTTGTTCTTTTGCAAATTTTTCCATTCCATCAATCATGGAAAGAATGGACACGAGCGCCGCCACGCCGATGACGATGCCAAGGATGGATAAAAACGTGTGGAAAAAATTGGCGCGAATGCTGTCGAACGCTTGTGCGAATGAGGAAGCGAAGTTGTGAAACATGGAGCAGATTTTAAAAAATTGAATAGATAAAATTTTTTTGACACAAATTAGGCAACAAATGCAACAAACGCCAGCTTTTTCGATGGAGCAAAGGTAGGAGTAGATGAAAAGTTGAAAAAATAAATCGCCGAAGCGGTCTTCACGACTGCTCCGGCGATTTCAACAATCCCATAAACATGTTTTAGCTATGCGAATATGAAAACGTTATAAGCGGACAAAAAGGTATGTGTTGTTGAATTTTTCCCGATGAAATGGGCATTTTTTTCGGCTAATTTGATGTAAATACTGATAGCATTCACAATTTGATTAAAAACATTTACAAATCAAGGCGGATAAGTGCTTCATCACTTGCGTTTTTCTGCAAAATTGCTACCTTTAGCTGGGTTAAAACTTGTAACCTGCAACGATCAACAAAACCTAAAACCCTCTCACATGGAACAGCGCAAACGCCTCTTGTCATTGGATACCTTTCGTGGCATCACCATCGCGGGAATGATTTTGGTGAATACGCCCGGCACTTGGGAGTATGTTTATCCGCCTTTGCAGCATGCGCACTGGCACGGCAATACGCCCACCGATTGGGTTTTCCCATTTTTCCTTTTTATCATGGGAGTGTCAGTGCCGCTGGCATTGGGCAAACGTTTACTAGAAGGTGCGGACCGCCGCCAAATTTTATTTAAAATATTCAAACGTACCCTCATTATTTTTGCAGTTGGTTTATTCTTGTATGGCTTTCCTTATTTTGATTTGGCACATCAGCGTATTCCAGGCGTGTTGCAACGCATAGCTTTGGTTTATTTTTTCTGCTCGCTTATTTTCATTTATGCCAATCACTGGCGCACGCAGGTGTGGATCGGCTTGGGTCTATTGGTTTTATATTGGATTTTAATGACATTTATACAAGTTCCTTTCCCGGAAGGAACCGTACCGCCCAACCTGGAAATGCTGACGAATCTGGGCACCTGGCTGGATCGAGTCATTTTGGGTGAAAATCACATGTACCACGGCGAAATAGTCAATGGGGTTCCGGTAGCATTCGACCCAGAGGGCATTCTCAGCACCATTCCATCAATAGCCACAGGACTAAGCGGCGTACTCACCGGCACTTGGCTCAAGACGCAGCGCAATGATTATGAAAAACTCACCGGCATGTTTGCCATTGGCACTATTTTGGTCGCGTTGGGATTAATCTGGAATCCTTTTTTCCCGATTAACAAAAAGCTTTGGACGAGTTCGTATGTGTTGTACCAATCTGGACTGGCGCTGCTATGTCTGGGTGTTATTTATTGGTTGGTGGATGTATTGAATTATAAACGTTGGACAAAACCCTTCGTCGTTTTTGGTACAAATGCACTTTTTGCCTACTTCATGTCAGAATTCCTAGCCATTGGCATGTTCAGCATTCAATGGGCAACAGCAGACGGCGGCAAGCAGTCCTTGTTTAATTGGGTGTATGTCAGCTTTTTCAAGCCTTTATTTGCATCACCTTACAATTCATCCCTTGCATTTGCCATTGCATTTGTATTGTTGAATTTAGGTTTAACCTGGATATTATACTGGCGCAAAATTTTCATCCGCGCCTAACCATCGAATATTAAACGATTGACTATCGACTACTAACTAAAAATGGAACCAAATAAACGCCTCCTATCCCTCGATGTTTTTCGCGGCATTACCATTGCGGGCATGATACTCGTGAACACCCCAGGCGACTGGTCGCATGTCTATCCGCCCCTGCTTCATGCTGATTGGCACGGCTGTACCCCAACAGATTGGGTATTTCCATTTTTCTTGTTTATTATGGGTGTTGCCATTCCGTTGGCACTAGGGCGTCGCATAGCAGAAGGTGCTGATCGTAAACAGATTATGCTCAAAATCCTACGTCGTTCGTTGCTCATTTTTTTGGTCGCCATGTTTTTAGCAGGTTTTCCCAAATTTAATTTTGCCACCATTCGCATCCCTGGCGTACTCACGCGCATTGCGCTGGTCTATTTTTTTTGCTCGCTCATTTTCGTTTATATCAAAAACTGGCGCGCACAAGCCTGGCTCAGTGTCGCCATTTTATTAGGCTACTGGGCACTGATGACACTCGTTCCGGTTCCTGACGGCAACCCTCCCAACCTCCAGCCTGAAACCAACCTCGGTGCCTGGCTCGACCGTACCATCCTCGGTACCAATCACTTATGGAAACAATCAATGGTTTGGGATCCTGAAGGGCTACTCAGCACACTTCCTGCAATTGTCACCGGCATGATCGGCGTGTTTACTGGGCTTTGGCTCAAAACAAATCGAACCCATTCCGAAAAACTCACAAGTCTATTCGCCATTGGGGCTATCTTGGTAGCGCTCGGCTTAATTTGGCATCCTTTTTTTCCCATCAACAAAAAAATCTGGACCAGTTCTTACGTCCTCTACGTTGGCGGACTAGGCTTGCTCGGATTAGGTTTAACCTACTGGCTGGTAGATGTGCTCGCCTACAAACGCTGGATCAAACCCTTCGTGGTTTTCGGCACCAACGCACTTTTCGCTTACGTCATGTCTGGCTTTCTCATCAAATTATCGGCATTAATCAAAATTCCCATCGAAGCAGGAAAAAAACAGAGCATACTCGCTTGGATTTACAGCCACTGGTTCGAGCCCAATTTTTCATCACCCTACAACGCCTCTCTCGCATACGCCATCGCTTACGTCTTGCTCATCCTAGGCTTAACGTGGATTTTGTATGCAAGAAAAATATTTATAAAATTATAATGATCCTATTTCAAGAGGTTATGCCCATAGAAGTACAATGGAAATTAAATCATATAACACAATTAAATTTTTATAAAAATTTGATTTTCAATTTTATACACTTTTATTCTTACTTACAAATTAGTCATTTTTGTCAAAATTTAACTGTTTATCTTTTTTGGGCGTGCCCCCAATCGCCCAAATCAGCCTATTCCAAAAAAAAGCAAACTGAAAGGGCGACTTGGGTCAGGCTATCCGCTCTTACCGCCATCCCTTCCTCCCTTTGGTCGGGGCTGTCGGTACTGCTCCTATCCTTCACGCGGTTCCACGTTCTTTCATTTGTCAACGTTTTTTTCATGTTTCTAACCTGTAATATGTTTTTACAATTCACCCATTATAGCAAAACAAAAGCCGAACCTCCAAAATGGAAACCCGGCTTTCACCTTTTAAATCCTATTTTTTCATCGTATCAGCGTCAAATTTCCTTGCAAAACCAATTCCTCATTGCCTGGACACACAATGCGCGCATAGTAGCCATACACATCCGGCGGCAGCGGCTGCCCGCGGAAGGTGCCATCCCAGCGATAATTGACGTCCGTCGTTTCAAAAATCTTTTGCCCCCAGCGGTTGTACAATACCCAGGTGGACACACGCAATTGATCGAGGAAATTACTGCGAATTTGCCAATAATCATTCACACCATCTCCATTTGGTGTAAATGCGGAAGGCAAGAAAATATGCTCCTTGTCGCACACTACATTATTCACTACTACCCGCACCGAAGCTTCATCCGTACAATTTCCAACTGTAACCAACACTCGGTAAAGCGTTGTTTCTGTTGGGCTGGCTATCGGGTTTGCAATGTTGGGATTATTCAATCCGGTCGGCGGCGTCCAGGAGTAAATGCAATTCGGACATCCCCCTATTGCGTTGAGTTGAACGGTTTGTCCTCCAAAAATTGTATCTGGATCAGCCGTAGCAGTGATTTGTAAATTCACTACTTCTACTTTTGTTTGCAAAGTATCCCGACAACCAAATTGATTCACCAGTTCAACTGTGAAATCCGTTGCCACACTTGGATTCACCAACACCACCGAACTATCCGGTCGCGTCAAAATGGCATTGGCAGGTTTCCAAATATAATTCAACACCTGCACGGCATCAGGATTCGCCACTGCCAATCGCACTTCGTTCGTAGGTTCGCACAGCACCTGCGCAGGCGTAATTGTAGCCCGAATCGGGAAGGCATTGATCACCACCGAGTCCATTTCACTACAACCATTGGCATCGCTTGCCCGCGCATAATAAATCGTACTGCCATTTGGCGTAACGGTGAGGGTATTGGTTCTTCCAAGAATTGAAGTAAAATTGCGGTTGTTCGACCACTCGTATTGCACAGCGGCGACGCTACTGCTGGCGCGCAATTGTAGTGGAAGCGTATCACAAATCGTTGTATCATTGCTCACCTGCAAGTTAATCGCCGGAGGAACGCTCAAGTGTACCGTATCCAACACCGTACAAACGCCTTGGTAAGTGATTGTTACAAAAACCGTCGTATCTTTGTTTACGGTAATTGTAGGATTGGGCACTTCTGCATCATTCAAAATTCCGGGTGGCGTCCAGGTATAATCTGCGCCTGGTCTTGGTACAATGTTGGGCGCAAGCGCCGTTGGTACATTGGCGCAAGCCGTTATAGAATCTTGTGGTAAATCCGTTGGCAATGGGAATACATCTACAAAAACCTCATCCGTAGCAGTACACCCATTCGCATCCGTCACAGTCAGCTTGTAAGTATTTGGTTGTGAAGGCGTTATTATTACTGAAGCTCCCGTACCTAAGTCCTGACTCCAGTTGAATGTATAAGGAGGCGTACCATTGCTGGCGCTCGCTTGAAGCGTGATAGAGCCGCCGGAGCAAGCAACCGTGTCTGGACCCGCATTTGCAATAGGACGAGGATGAACCACGATTGTAATGGTATCTCTACTATTGTTATTCGTACACCCATTGGCATCTGTCACCGTGACAATATAAGTGGTGGTTTGGTTTGGTGTAACAACTTGCTGTGGTTCAGTTACGCCATTGCTCCAACGATACGTTAATGGACTCGTTCCACCTGAACCCTGTGCCGTCAAGGTCACTCTTTCACCTGTACAAATGGTATCCATACTTGCTGCCACTACAACAGTAGGTGCAGGATTTACTATAATCGTAATGCTATCTGTTCCAACGCAACCGTTGGCATCTGTCACAGTCACTCGATACGTTGTTGTTTGCGAAGGCGAAACCCTTGGATTTTGCGTATTGGGCAGGCTCGGATTCCAAGTAAATGTGTAAGGCGCTAAACCGTTGCCAACATTTGTATTCAAAGTAATGGAATCGCCTTGACAAATGGTTTCTACACCTGTATTGGTAGTAAGATTGACATCCAAACCGGGCGTAACAGTAATTGTTACCTGCGCTGTATCGCTACAGCCATTGGCATCTGTTACAATCACCTCGTAAGTCGTCGTTTGAGTTGGACTCACCGTCACGCTATCATTTGTACCCAAATTTTGATTCCATTGGAAGGTGTAAGGCGCTGTTCCTCCGGTAGTTGTGACAGTTAAAACAGAAGAACCGCCTAAACATATTGTACTTGGACTCGCTTGGATGGTCGCATCCGGTCGAGGATTCACCACGATTCTCACCGAATCATTGGCATCTGGAATGTTGGTGCAGCCATTGGCATCGGTTACAGTTAAAGTATAAGTCGTTGTCTCTGTTGGATTTACGGTTTGTTGATTGCCACTCGCACCATTGCTCCAACGATACATCAGAGTGCCCACTCCGCCTGAGCCTGCCGCCGTCAGCCTCACAGGTTCTCCCGCACAAATGGTATCCTGATCCGCAGCGACTTCCACTTCAGGCGACGGATTTACCGTAATGGTGATCGAATCCATTCCAACACAACCATTTGCATCAGTCACCGTTACGCTGTAAGTGGTGGTTTGCAGAGGCATCACCATTTGAGTGGTAGAGGCGGGCAAACCCTGATTCCATTGATAAGTGAATGGTGTCAACCCATCAGAGTTCACTGTCAAGGTTGCTTTTTGACCTTCGCACAAAACAGAATCATTCGCAGCAATCGTAGCCGTCAAACCCGGTGTCACAGTAATGGTAACCTGCGCCGTATCGCGGCAGCCATTGGCATCGGTAATCGTTAAGCTATAAGTCGTCGTTTGAGTTGGACTCACCGTCACGGTGTCATTTGTACCCAAATTTTGATTCCATTGGAAGGTGTAAAGTGCTGTTCCTCCGGTAGTTGTGACAGTTAAAACAGAAGAACCGCCTAAACATATTGTACTTGGACTCGCTTGGATGGTCGCATCCGGTCGAGGATTCACCACTACTCTCACTGACGCAGTTGTAGTATCTCGATTAGTACAGCCATTCGTATCAGTCACAGTTACAGTATAAACTGTTGTTTGTGTGGGATTTACAATTTGACTTGTTCCCATCACACCGTTACTCCACTGATAGTTTAAATTGCCCGTACCACCCGCACCTTGCGCCGTTAATACAACTGCATCCCCTGCACAAATCGTGTCCTTATCCGCTGATGCTTGAATGGTTGGTCGAGGGCTAACGCCGATTCGGATAGAATCTGTGCCAACACAGCCATCACTATCTGTGATTGTTACAATATAAGTTGTTGTTTGCAAAGGCGAAACTCGGTGCGTTGAATTATTGGATAAACCCTGATTCCAAACATAAGTAAACGGAGGTAAGCCATCAGAAGCGGCTGTCAAGGTTGCAGTGTCGCCTTCACAAAGGGTTGAATCATTGGCTGAGATGCTGACATTTAATCCCGGTGTCACGGTAATTGTTACCTGCGCTGTATCGCTACAGCCATTGGCATCTGTTACAATCACCTCGTAAGTCGTCGTTTGAGTTGGACTCACCGTCACGCTATCATTTGTACCCAAATTTTGATTCCATTGGAAGGTGTAAGGCGCTGTTCCTCCGGTAGTTGTGACTGTTAAAACAGAAGACCCGCCTAAACATATTGTACTTGGGCTCGCCTGGATGGTTGTAGCCGGTCGAGGATTCACCAAAATAGTAACGCTATCCACGTCAGAACAGCCATTGCCATCGGTTACAGTTGCAACATAAGTCGTTGTCTCTGTGGGATTTACGGTTTGTTGATTGCCACTCGCACCATTGCTCCATTGATACATTAGATTGCCAGTGCCCGTCGCCTCTGCTGTTAAAGTCACCGCTTCACCGGCACAAATCATATCTTTATCGGTTGTAATATTTACGGCAGGCTTTGGATTCACAGTGATGGTAATCGCCGCTATTCCAGTACAGCCATTCGCATCGGTGACAGTAAAGCCATAAGTGGTAGTCTGAGTTGGACGAATGGTTTGGTCTGGATTGCCCAATATATTCGGATCCCAACGATAAGCGTATGGCGCTCTGCCGCCAGATACCGTTACCATCAATCGGGTAGAATCACCTTCGCAAATGGAAGATGGCGTCGCGGAGATGCTGACATTTAAATTTGGCAAAACTGTAATTGTGACAGAATCAATAGATTGACAACTATTGGCATCTGTTGTTGTAACAGTATAGGTCGTTGTTTGTGTGGGCGCTACCGTTTTGTTTGCACCTGCGCCCAGTCCATTGCTCCAGTTGAAAGTATAAGGTGGTAATGCGCCATTCGCGCTTGCCGTAAGCGTAGTAGAATCGCCCAAACAAATGGTAAGATCACTTGCGCCAACACTCACGCTCGGTTTAGGTGTTACAAAAATGGTAATCGAATCAGACGCCGAACAACCATTCGCATCGGTCGCTAGAACGGTATAAACAGTCGTATCATTTGGACTAACTGTTTGATTTTGACCACTTAATCCGCCTGGATTCCAGGTAAAAGTATAAAGTGCCGTGCCGTCGCTAGCTATTGCCGAAAGATTCGTAGAAGTGCCTTCGCAAATGATTGAATCGCTTGCAGTGGCGAGCACACTTGGATTCGGATTAACCGTTATTACAATACTGTCTGTGCCAAAACAGCCGTTCGCATCTGTAACTGTTATGGAATAAGTGGTTGTTGCAGAAGGCATTACAGTTTGTGCAGCATTGGCAGGCAAGCCCTCATTCCAACGATAAGTGTAAGGCGTTGCGCCATTTTGAACGTTGACAGACAGGTCGGCAGATTGACCCGGACAAAGGGTTGAGTCATTCGCTGTAACATTGACATCCAGCGCATTTATAGCGTTGATGGTAATTTGAGCCATATTTGAACAGCCATTGCTATCCGTCACCGTGACAATGTAAGTTGTGGTTTGAGTGATTGTAACAATCGGATTAGCACCGTTAAGCGTATCAATACTCCAATCGAATGAATAAGGTGCCGTGCCGCCACTAACCGAAGTGTTCAATCGAGTGGTATCGCCTGCGCAAACGGTCGTTCGATTGGCGCTCAGTTGCACTTGTGGTTTAGGATTCACCGTGATAGTCACTTGCGCAGTATCCGAACAAGTTTTTCCGTCATTTATAACAATCTGATATATAGTCGTTTGTACCGGGCTAACTCTTTTAATAGCACCGCTTCCCAAACCTTGATTCCAATTAAAAGTATAAGGCGTGTTCCCGCCGGTGGCAGAAGCCGTGAGCGTTGCTGTATCTCCTGCACAAATGATGCTTTGGTCAGCGTTGATGGTAGCCGTTGGTCTTGGATTCACCGTGATTGTGATCGTGTCTGCGCCAGCACAGCCTAAATCATCGCCCACTGTTACAATATAAGTTGTCGTTTGAGTAGGAGTGACCGTTTTATTCTGCCCCATTCCCAATCCTTGGTTCCAATTGTAAGTAAAAGGCGCCGTACCGCCACTCACCGTTGCCGTGAGGTTGGTAGATTGACCTTCACAAATTTCTGTTTGACTTGCGGTTGCGTTTACCGTCAAAGCCGTGTTAATTGTTAAGCGAACCGCAGTGCGCACGCGGCTAGTGCATTGGGTAATGGTATCTCTTGCAACAGCATAATAAACGCCAGCTTGCAACGGTGTAAAAGAAGTAGAACCGAGGAGCAACGTATCGCCACCTAATTCCGCGCTGTACCAATCGGCAGTTTGGTTTTCACCAACGGATACCGTCAAAGCTGGAATAGGTTGACCGGCACAAATCGTATGATCGCCACCGCTGATCGGAGCGTCAATATCCGGGCATTGGCAATCGGGACGAGTGACAGAAACGCGGCGACCACAGTTGGTTGCATTGAAAGTAGAAACAAAAACCAGATTTTGACTGATTGGAATGCCGCTGATTACAAACACGCCATTTCCGAGGCTAGTCACCGTTCCTAGCGTTGCATTAACAGCATTGCCATTCGTGACCACCCGAACGCTATACGTTTGCAAATCCGTCGAGCACGAAGTTTTGATCGAATCAATTCTCGGTAGCGGATCTACATTAATGGTTACTTGGGCAGTATCAGAACAGCCTTTATCATCCGTCACTGTCACAACATAAACCGTCGTAAGAAGCGGCGTTGCTACTGGATTTTGACCTTGTCCTAATCCTTCACTCCAATTAAATTGGTAAGGAGCGGTTCCTCCAGTCGCATTGGCATTCAATTGAACTTCATCGCCCGCACAAACCGTTGCTACCGCAGCGCCAGCCGTTGCTGATGGGTTTGGATTGATACTCAAGGTCACTGCAGTTCGGGTAGCACTGGTACAACCAGTTGCCAGGTCGCGCGCACGAGCGTAGTAAGTACCTGCCTGCGTCGGCGTGAAGCTGACAGAACTTTCCAACAATAAATTTCCGCCCGTTGGTGCATCAAACCAATCGGCTGTTTGACCATTAGGAACAGAAACCGTTAATGCCAGTAAAGATTCCCCAATACAAATACTGCGATTTCCGCCGGAAATGGGTGCCGCCAAATCAGGACAAACGCACAAAGGCGCATTGACATTAATGATCGTTTCACAATCGCTGGAAGCTGCTGTGATGTCCACATTTTGACCATTCGGAATATTGATAATGGAGAAAGCGCCTCCACCGTTATTCACCACCACGCCAGCCGTTGCCGTCACGGTAGCAGCATTTGTTACAATATCAACCTGATAACTAATCAGATTTGTATTACAAAAAACAGTATCTATCTCAGCCGTTGGTCTTGCGCTTACATTCACCCGAATATCATCCGAAGCCGAACAGCCGTTAGCATCGGTGACAGTGACGGCATAAGTGGTTGTCTGTGTGGGCTTTACCAAATGATTTGGCATATTGCCCAATCCTTGATTCCAGGTGTATGTCAACGGCGGCGTACCTGCATTGACCGTAGCTCGAATGATTGTGCTGTCGCCCACGCAAATCGAATTATCATCCGCGCTCACAATCACACCTGGCACAGAATTTACATTCACCCGCACAGAATCCACGCCGATACAGCCATTGGCATCGGTGACAGTGACAATGTAAGTCGTGCTCAACACTGGACTCACGCGTTGTGACTGCCCACTGCCGCGATTCCAGGCATATTGATAAGGCGCTTTGCCACTGGTTACATTCGCGGTAAGCGTAATCGAATCTTGCAAACAAATGGTGCGATCGGCGCCTAAATCAACCCTAGGCGTAGGATTAATGACCACCCGAACTTGTTTGCTAACTTCACAAATGGCAGTGTCCTGCGTGATGCGCACCGTCAGCGTTGCACTTTGGTTGCCAATAAACAAGGGATTTGCAGCGGTAGAATCACTGACTAAATTGCCCGGCGACCAACGATAGACAAGGTTTGCACTATTCGCAGCCATTGGATTCAATTCAATGCTACTGCCCTGACAAGCTGTAATCGTATCCGAAATCATCTCCGTTGGTGGCGGATTGACGCCGGTTTCGAATGGTTTTTCCAGCGTTTTACTACAGCCATCTGCGGTGGTCACTTTGAGGCGGATGGTTCCTTGTGCGCCTAAAGGCACTACAAATCTAGGATTTTTGACATTCGAGGTGAGCGTTACCAAATCGCCATAAGTCACCGTCCATTCCCATTTTACAACAGGCGAATTTGGATCGTTTGAAAAATCTTGCAAAGATAAAACTGCATCATCTTGACAATCAAATACTTCTATTGAAAAATTGGCAGCAATTGTATTTTCGCGAATGGTAATTTCCTGAAAAAAAGTATCCGCACACACACCGCCCGGCTCCGCAATTAACGCAACGGTGTAGGTGTCTTCAGCCGGAAAAGTAAAAGTCGGCGATTTTTCGGTAGAAGTGAGATTGGTACGCGGAAAGTCAAAATACCAGCGGAAATTCTGCGTATTGATGCTTTGATTATTAAATTGTACGGTACGATCACAAGAAATTTCCGGTGCAAAAAAGGAAGAAACTGTAGTGCCACAAACCCCCACATTGTATTGAAAATCGCGCCGCACAAAAGAGAGCAATTGCCCGGTTTCCCGGTCATATTCTTCTACACAAACCCCCACTACAAACTGCCCCTGCAAGCCCGGCACTGCGGTCAACTGTCCGGTACGCTCATCAATGCGCAAGGGTTCTCCCATTCCAAAAAGATTGTCCAAACCAAATCCAATTTGCCACTGCACTTCATCGAAGGGTGGCGGATTGCGCGGCGGAATAGGGCGCGGATTGGAAATAGAACCTCCAGAGAAAGGCGTGCAAAGCCTATAAACAAGCGAATCTCCATCGGGATCGGTGGCAGAATGATCGAAAATAAAGGGTTTGTTTGCGCAGATATAATTAGGCGGCAAATTATTATAAACCGGACTGTTATTACACTGCAACATTGCTTCGCGCGTCAAATAAATATCATAAACAGCTCCTGTCTCCACCGGATCAATAATGTTATCAATCGTTTCATTACGACAACAACGTACATACGTAATCTGATAAGCCCCTCCTACCGGATTGTTGGACAAGTTAACCACCGTTTTGTAAGTGACAGTGTCCACACAAACATCCGGCGGCACGACCAAACAAGGGTCATCCAAGGTTGGCTCCAGGGTGTCGCGCATACCAGGGCGCACCTGTATCGTTTGAATCAAATCGCCCCGCAAATTATAAATACCAATATAACCAGGATTATCAAATGGCTCTTTGCCATAAAAACAATCCCGATATACCTTGAGTGTCAGTTCATATTTGTTGTTGCCGAGACACTCGTAAGTGATTTCCCCACCGACAATGTGGGTTGCCTTGGCAAGCGTCGGTAGTCCCACTGCAATAAAGAATGGAACAATAAACCGGAGTAACATGTTAATTTTCACTTTGTCGTCTTTTTGTTGAGATTATAATTTAATGAGGTCAACGTTTCGCCATTGATAGTCAATCTGGTAATAACCACGCGGCGTTCCAGTGTAGCATAAATATCAAAAATGCCTTTTTGCCGATTTTTTCGGTCGTTGCTTCCTAAAACGGCTTGTGCACGCGGATTTGCCTTGGCTTCACCATTGGAAACGCGATTGAAAATCAATTTTCTACTTCTAAAATAAGGCATTAGTTTTCCGCCATCGTATCGAAGAAAGTGGTTGACGATACAATCAATACGCCGCCTGCTCAAGCTTTCATTGTACTCTCTGGAACCCAGTGGGCTACAAAAACCTTCAATGGTGATTTCAACAGTGCTGCCTTCTTTTAACAAATCGAGCATTTCCCCTGAAAGGGCTTGCAAATTTTGGTACTCCTGGCGCAATTCCCGTTCAAAAATACTCTCATAACGTTCACTGGTGTTAAAGCGCTCTTCGCTGGTATAACCTGGTGCGGTGTTGATATAATTGAGAAATTCTTGTTTTCTTCGGTAATATTTTTCAAATGTTTCCCGGTAAGAAATCGCAGTTTGTGTCACTCGACGATCTGAAGGTCCCGGAATGTCATTATCAAAATAAAGTGTGATGGGCAGGAAATCCCTTTTCTCCAACGCTACAACAACTACAAATTTCCCGTTGGAATTTCTAATTTGCTGTGGCGTAAAAACCACCTCCTGCGTTTTAGAAGAATATCTGGCTTTGCTAACCTCCAGGCGGTACTTTTCGGTCATATCAAATACCTCGTAGCCGTACAAGAAACGATTGCTATCTGCCGGATTGGTTCTTTCTTCCAAGTTTTTGATGCCGCTATCAGCCAACAGTTTCCGATTCACAGTCGCACCACCCAATGGCTCGCTGGTTTCAGCATCCACCACCAATACCTCCAATTCCTGTCGGAAATAAAGATTGCGCACCACCTGCGCACTATCGCGGTAGCGTTTATCCGTGAGGTCGGCGCTCGCATTTTCGTCATAAAATCCAATGCGTTTACCATTGATTTGGTACTGCTTGCCCGCTTGCACTTCGTAGGAAAAAGTATGATTGTCAACCATTTTTCCGGTCACCGTTCTACCATCCGTGCTGTTTACTACCACTTGAGCGCTGTCGAGTGGAGCGCCGGTTTTGCGTTTGTAGGTATGTACCAGCATTTTGAGCGGGGTAAACACAAAATTTCTTTCTAGCAGCTTCCCGCCAATGTATTCGGTGCGGATCGGGTCAATCGTTTCGGTTTGTTCGTAATTAAAAGTCGGGTGCTTTCCGACAATCGTATATTTTTTATTGGGCAAAAGATGGAATAAAAACATATTGCCATTCGTCGAAACAGCCGTGGTATCGAGTACGCTACCGCTTGGCGTTTCCACGTACAATGAAATGGTCGAACCGTTCAGCGGTACGTTGGTGCCATTGGATGCCAGGAAAGTTTTTACTTGCAATTTTATTTCAAAATTGACTTTAAAAATATCCCAGCAACATGCCTTCATCCTCGGATCCACGTAGGTTTCTTCGACGGTATCAATCGGCATATTGGTAGAAAAATAAGCATCCGTGCCTATTTTGCTATCGCGTAGCACAAAATGCAATTCATCGTAGCCAGAATTAATCGGTCGATTCAAAGGCTTTATTTCCGTCCAACCGCCGTTGCTCATCATATCTGCCTCATAAATGTCGTACCCACCATAACTTGGCTTGCGCCCGGTCGAGCTGAAGTAGAGCGTTTGAGTAGGCGCATAAAACGAAGGCGAAGCTTCATTGCCATCGGTATTCAGTGCATCTGCCGCTATGATGGAAGTCACGTCACCATTTGCAGCCACAGTGCCATACCAAATGTTCAAATCTTTTGTAGTGTCGGCAGCATTGGTAGGGCGATCCGATACAAAAAACAACCATTCTCGTTTATGCTGCGCATCAAAGGCAAGGGTAGGCTGTGTATTGGTATAATTTGCCAAATTGATTACCGTTAGGGGCTTTTTATCACTCCAGGTGTCATTTTGCTGGCGCTCCCGCATGTAAATATCACAACGCACTTCAATAACACTGTTTTCTTTATATTCACAAACGGTGTAATACATCCGTGTTTGATCGCGATTGAAAATCAAATTCGACACGTGTTTGCCCGGTTCATTCAGTGCATCCCAAGGTTGGCTTTCCTGTCCGCTTACGGAAGTATAAATTTTGGTGTATTTCCGAGGAGGTTTGTGCGTATCCTTATTATATATGTCGTTTAAAGTAGAATAAATCAACGTATCGCCCATAAAATCTGCAACATACTCCGCATTGCTATCATTCACGTCGCGACCGAGCCGCGTAGGAAGAATGGGCTGAGGCACACCGGCTGCGCGTTGCGCCTGTTCAACATTGTCCAATCCGCGCTGCGCCCACGCTTGATAGGGTTCACTCGGAGCAGGGTTTTGTTGTAAAAATTGCTCAAAATGCAAGGCGGCTTCTTCATATTTTTCCTGGCGCTGTTCAACAATTGCAAGCCAATAGCGACTCAGCGGAAACTGTTTGCCTTGGTCTTTATCAGTCACTACTTGATAAGCTGTTTCAGCAGGCACAAACGCATTGAATTGGCGTGCCGACTCTGCGTATTTGTACAACAATTCCAAGCTATCTTGAGCGGAAATCCGATATTTTAAAGCAGCTTCATAAAATTTGAAAGCAGCTGGATAATTCCCTTCGGCGTAGGCAGTGTCTGCTCTTTCGCGCCATTCACGGACAGAGGGCTGCTGCCCGTAGCTGAGTTGTACAAAAAACAGGAGCAAGAATGGGATAGCAAATATTTTACTCATAGCATTTGGTAATGGTAATATTTGGAAATCATTTTTTTGGGTATTAAATTTTATTCTAATATTAAAAATGATTTCACAATTTTATATCACAATGAATAAAAAATTAAATAAATGGACAAACCCTGATGAGTTTGGGGGCACAGTTAAATTCGTACCGAGCTGAGATTTCAAAACCACCGCGCCGCTTGGTTGCAACATTGAAACTGGAGACATTGATATCATAGTTGCCACCCACATGAAGCCCGCGATAGAGTACCTCAAAAGCAGGGAAAACAGCGTCACCAAAGTCGTCGAAGCGGTAGCCGGCACCCAGTTGAAACCAAATTTGGTTGTCAGGCTGCATATCAGCGTGCCAGCGCAGGCCCAACATGCCGAGTTTTTCCTCGTAAGGTCCTTGAAATTGCCAGGTGATACTGCCCACGGCATCAAATGGCACCCGCTTGCCGCCAAGCTGCACAACGCCCATGGCATAAGGGCTCCAGCGCATAAAAAGGCGCGATTTGGCACCAAAATCTTTGAAACTTTGGTCAGGACGATTGACATGGAAAATGCCCACTCCAATATCAAGTTTACTGCGCTTGGAGCCATCGTCCACCAGGTCGGCGTCACTCAGGTTTTGCAGGCGCACATTCAAACCAGTTGAAACGGACAAAAACGTGCGGTTGGTAGATGAAAAGGATTCGCCCGGAATCGTCGGATCTACCTGACCTCTACCCGGGTCAAATTGTTCATCCCAAGTTAAGTCACCAGGATCGAAACTGCGGTTAATGCCCGCCAACTCAGCACCCACCGACAAAAAAGCGAAGGAACTCAACCGATGCGCATACGCGCCCCGAAGCCCCAACTGTGCCAGCTGCAAGTTTGCAAGCCCTGCTTTGTCGTAGTTAAAAGTTAACCCGGCAGAAAACAAGCCATTCTTCTCCGAATCCTTCGGATAGAACTTCTTATCCGCACCCAGCGTAAACGTGAGATAATCTACCGGCACTGCCCGCCACTGCGATCGATAATTGCCATTGAGGCGTTCGCATCCCCGAAATACACCGGTAAGGGCAGGGTTCAAGGAGGTAGGAGCATTGTAAAACTGCGAGTAGTGGATGTCTTGCGCCTGCAATGTCCAGCAAGACAAGAGCATCAGGATAATAGGGTAAAAAATTGTTTTCAAGTCATTCAGGTTTAGTGTGTCAATAACAAAATCGTTTTCTCTGCGTAAATGTTTGTCCATAGCATACAAGATTAGATTGTTTGCCAAAATAGAAAATCTTTGAAATGAAAAAGCGACTTTCCCAAAAAAACTTGGAAAGATTGTAGCTTCCATGCTTGTACGGTCTTCGGGCAGACAAAATTGTTTCTCCCCGATACTCGAATCATCTCTGCAAAGCTCATTAGAAGGAGAAAGAAGTTGCGATTGGTTTTTTACTTGATAGCCTTATCAATTCAATATTATGAGTTTGTGTAAGTGATATCTATGTGGGTTTCCTACTACGAATATACGAGCAAACCACTGTAAAAGTCACTTTTTTAACGAAAAAAATTTAATATTTTCTTTTTTTAGAAAAAATATGGATTTTCTGGCTTTCAATTATTGCTGCAACAATTTGGTAAACAGCGTTTTGCAAGGGCAGTTCTGTAAATTGAGAAAAATTATCAGAAAAATTTTAAAAATGCACTTGCAAATATCCGAAAGTATTACCTATCTTAGTGCCATTGTTTTGAATATCCCATTTTAAGTATAGACAAAGATGCCTTTTCGAATTTATCCCAATTTTACGAGGTATTGATGTCGAGTTTATCCCAATTACTGATATCCCATTATTTTTTTTATTTTATCCAACATTTTTGTGCATTTCGTTTGACGCTTTTTTGGTGTTGAAAGCTCAACCTAGCGTAGAATTTTATTTAAAAAAAATTGAGCTCGCACCCAACTTATTCGCTTAATCTCATTTAAGGCGATCTAAGATTTATTTACCAACTTCAAAAGTAGTTTAGCGTGAAACGAGCACTTTTATTTTCAGTACTGTTTTTGACTTTGTGGAGCCTCCAAGCCCAGGTCATTTACGTAAAAGCGAATGGCAACGGTGACGGCACTTCCTGGACGAATGCGATGGGTGATTTGCAGCAAGCATTGAGTGTTGCAAAAGATGGAAACGAAATCTGGGTTGCTGCTGGCAAATACGTTCCAACCAAAGGTGCAGACCGCACCATCTCTTTCCAGATTCCTAACGGTGTTAAATTGTATGGTGGTTTCATGGGGCATGAAGCAGTAGTGAGCGAGCGCGATTGGAAAGTGAACCAAACCATTCTAAGCGGTGAAATTGGTTCCAATTCTATCGATGACAATTCTTACACCATCGTTTACACCAAAAATGTCAGTGCAGAAACCGTAGTAGATGGCTTTGTAATCAGCGGCGGCGCTGCTAACGGTACCGGCGCAAAAGGCAACATCAATCGCTGCGGTGCAGGTTGGTACAATGACGGTTCTTACGGCGAATCCAGCCCTACGATTATGAACTGTGAATTTATGAACAATTATGGTCGCGATGGCGCTGCGCTTTACAATTATGCTACCAATGGCAACACCAGCCCAATGATTCAAAACTGCCGTTTCTTCAATAATCACGCTGACTTGGATGGCGGTGCAATTTACAACGACGGTACCAATGGTATTTGCAATCCAATGATTGAAAGCTGCTTTTTTGAGCAAAATGAAGCTACTTACGGCGCAGGCATTATGAATATGGCGAACAATGGTGAAGCAAAACCGGTGATTGTGAACTGCGATTTTGTGAAAAATACTTCTTACATCAGAGGTGGCGGAATTTATAACAACCAAGGCGATAACGGCAGCAGCGAACCACTGGTACAAAATTGCCGCTTCTTGGAAAATGTGTCAACGGTAGGAAAAGAAAATGCAACCACCAAAAATTAATGAATGATTAGAAACCTTTACAAATTTAAATTTTTATAATAAGCTCCTAAAGCTCTCCTTTTTTTGTGAATCGGCTTCTGAAACTATGTCTTCAGAAGCCGATTTTGATTCTACTTGCGGCTCTTCCACACTACGTAGATCACGCCGCCTACGACAAATAGTGTTGTAATCATGGTTCATGGGTTAAAAAAATTAAACAATAGCATCCGCTCTTTCGACCTTATTTGTGGAGGTCTTATAGATTGTTTTCAATATAATACAACGGAAATGCAAAACCGAAGGTTTTCGGTAAAGAGCAGGGATTTTCCGACAAAGGGTATTTTAACCTTTTTTTAAAAGTGGCACACCGTTTTTAAAAAGGCAACTTTTTCAAATCTACATTGCCGCCTGTTAAAATAATGCCAACAGTCTCATTTTCAAAGCGTTCTTTATTTTGTAATACGGCTGCCACTGGCACCGCGCAGGAAGGTTCAATGATAATTTTCATCCGTTCCCAAACCAAAAGCATTGCTTCTACAATGGCTTCTTCTGAAACTGTAATAATGTCATCCACATGCTGGCGAATGATGCCAAAGGTTTTTTCGCCCAAATTCGTGCGCAAGCCATCGGCTATGGTATTCGTCGTTGCGTTTGATTCGATATGCCCACTTTGCATAGAACGCCAGGCGTCATCAACGGCTTTTGGCTCAGCGCCAATTACTTTGGTGCTCGGCGACCAATACCGCGTACTCAGCGCCGTACCGCTCAACAACCCGCCACCCCCTACCGGAGCGATGATGGTATCCAGTTCTTCAACTTCCTGCAATAGCTCATATGCGCAAGTAGCCTGCCCCGCAATGACGTTGTAATCATTATAAGGATGAATGAAAGTAGCGCCCGTGCGCTCTACCACTGCTTGAAGCGTCGTTTCGCGGGCTTCCACGGTAGGTGCGCAAAAGATCACCTCTGCTCCGTAGCCTTTTGTAGCTTCCACTTTTATTAAAGGAGCATTTTCGGGCATTACGATGTAAGCCGGTACGCCAAGCAACTGCGCTGCCCTTGCCACTGCTTGCGCATGGTTGCCAGAGGAATGCGTTGCCAAACCTTGTTCTAACTCCTCGTCTGTCAAGCGCAATGCGGCACTACTCGCACCGCGCATTTTGAAAGCGCCGATTTTTTGAAAATTCTCACATTTGAAAAATAACTGCGCGCCAGAAATAGCATTCAGGCTTTCGGACAACATTAAAGGCGTAAAATGAATCATTTCTGAAATAGCAACGTGTGTTTCAGCAATGTCCTGTCTGGTTGGTATTCGTTCTAGTTTTTCCATCGACAAAATTAAATTCTGATTGAACCCTCAAATGTAACAAACGTGTAGCAAAAAACGCGCAGGAATTGATTTAAAGATGAGTGGCATCCAATGCTTTATTTTCACCTTCCTGGTACAAAGCATAGTTGAAACCTGGCACCAAAGAAAATGCGCCATGCTCCCCGGCTTTATTGATAGCGAGGTATCCTACTTGCGTTCCTTGTGGCAAAGTCACCCCGTATCTTTTTTGAATCCGCTGAATGGCTTCCTCACAAGCTTCCTGAGGCGTTCGCCCTTGCCGCATCAATTCTACAATCAGGAAAGAGCCAAGCGTTTTCATCATAAACTCTCCCTGCCCGGTGGCACAAGCACCGCCTACTTCATTGTCCACGTACATGCCTGCACCCAGAATGGGCGAATCCCCTACCCTGCCGTGCATTTTATAAGCTGCGCCACTGGTGGTACAAGCGCCGCTGATATTTCCATTTTTATCAATAGCCAAGATACCAATCGTATCGTGGTTTTGTTCATTTATTTTAGGCTGATAATGATTGGTTTTGCACCATTCTTCCCAGGCTTTTTTAGAAGATTCTGTCAAAAGATTTTCTTTTTTAAAACCATTTTCGAGTGCAAATTGCAACGCGCCTTCGCCACTGAGCATGACGTGCGAGGTTTTCTCCATTACCAAGCGTGCTACCGAAATCGGGTGCATAATGTGCTGCAAAAAAGTAACGCTTCCCGCATTGCCATTGTGATCCATAATGCAAGCATCGAGTGTAACGAAGCCATCCCGGTCGGGCAAGCCGCCATAGCCCACACTGGAATCGTTTGGATCAGCTTCGGGTACGCGCGCACCCGCTTCTACGGCATCGAGCGCAGTGCCGCCATTTTGCAAGGTTTGCCAGGCTGCTTCAGTCGCTTTTACATTTGGATTCCAGGTGGCAATAACAATCGGAACGCCTTTTTTAGAATTTGAATTTTGTTTGACCCTATCGGTCGTTTTTTCAGTTGCAACTGGCTGACAACCAAGGATTGCTGCACTGGTAGCCACCGTTCCTAAAACGGTATTTTGTACAAAATTTCTGCGATTCATATGGGCTGGTGTTGGATGTTGGATTTTGGATGTTAGATATTGGATGCTGGATTATTGGATGTTAACTGTTGGTTTTATTGCGTTTCAGGGCTTTTAATAGCATCCAGATGAAAAGGGCAGATAAAATGAGTACAGGTAACCAGGTACCAATTTCGTAGCCAACTTTGTACCCAACGCTGGTCGTATCTGCTTGAAACAAGATTAACATAGGATGTTTTTAATTTTTACAACGAATTAACGGGCTAATTTACAAATTCTATTAAATTGGCATACACTGCAATGGCATAGAATGCTGTTAATTGATTATTTAATATTTTGTAAATCATTGATTATTAAAGGCTACGCGCAAACTTACGAATTAAATAGGCTCGATTGCTAAAAACCGCCTAATACGGCGCTGGAGTTGTCACCACGGGTGCGGCGCCATAATTGGGCACCCGATTCATCCCTTCCACCACTTCGGCAGGCGTAAGGTAGTTTTTATCCAAAAAATCTTTGGCCGATTCGTAGCCTTCAATGGTAGTAGGGTCTGTCCGCACAAATTTGGCATAATCAAAAAGTTGCCAGCCTAAACTGTGGTAAATGACTTGCTCATCGGTAGAACGCTCATGTGCAGCCCGGAATTTTCCGTTAAAAGCGTACAAGATGGCGAATTTCATCATTTGCCAAAAACCATATTTTTGATAGTGAAGCGTGTGCCCCAACTCATGTGCGAGGATGCCTACCTGCGCATTGAAAGGCAAATTTTTCAGCAGAATGGGATCCATGCTTTCCATACTTTCGCTGCTAACGATGACACGATAGACCCATTGGTCGCGCGGCTTAAACATCGAGGGCAGATACGGACGCGAGGACAAAGGAATCAACGCTTTTTTATACAAAAAATGAACCTCGACGTCTCGCAACTCCGGGTAGTAGCTGAGCGCCAGGAGTGTTTGCAATTCAAAACCAGGCAGCAGCACTTTTTTCTTGCCAAACTCTTTTTCATAATCAGCAAAACGATGCGCGTAATAAATCGAATCAATCTGCCGAATGGGCGTCCGAGTGGTCGTTTTTAATTCCTGTTGTGCTTCGACCTTAGGAAAGAGCAAAACCGCGCCGATAAAAAGCGCAATAGGTATCAAAATGGCTAAGAGCCACCGAAAGATTTTTCGCAACATGACGATGGAGGGTTCGTAAAGGTTTTAGGTCTCTGTGTAAAGATAGCATTCTTTTTGAAAGTACAATTTACTACCCCAGATTTACATTTAAATTATTGTTAAGTTTTTGAACATGGAGCCAGGTTTATACGTACTCTAAATACTTTTACGTTAATATTCAAAAAAAAAATATACCTCTATACTGTGACTATTCATCACAGATTACGTCCAAAGATTAAACACGCAAATTTTATTTAACCAATTAACAACATTTTTCACACAAAATGAAAGCAATAATGCAAAAGTTTATCTTTCAAATTGTAGGTTTAACCTTAATCACTGGCATCCTACTGTTCAATGCTTGTACCGATGATACTACCGGCGGTGGTGACAGCGACATTGCACCACAGGCGAGCCTGGTTGCTGAGTCCGGCGTTATCAGTGATAATGCGGAGGTGGCTCCGAGTGCTCCATTTGTAGTGAAGCTGCGCACGACGCCTGGCTCGAATCAGATTAAAGCAATCAGCGTGCTGGAAGAAGGCGTGAAATTGCCTACAGCTCGTTTTACGGTGAAAGAAAATGGACAGGCACTTACTACCCAAAACCCTTTGCTTGTGCTGGGTACTTCCAAAGGTGGCTCTGTATATGAAATTACCGTAACGGCGCATACTGGCGAATCTACCAAGCGCTACACTTTTGAAGTAACCGACGACAACAACCTGACTGACCAGGTGAGCGTTGACATTACGACTAAAGTGATTGAACTGACCGGTAAACTGCTGCTGAACCAAGCTGGACCAGAAGGACAAGGTGGCTTGGACTTAGATACTGGTAACAGCGTAGAAGGCGAAGACCCAACGGTGGCTTCTTACAAAGAGGCAGAGATCAACGATGAGGGTATTAATACAGATTTAGCATTGGATAAAAACTGGCGCCAACGCATATCCGCAGTGGAAGACAATAAAGCATCCATCCGTTATCCGGGGTCGGGTTTGCCTGAAAACTTCGACTATGCGGGCGTTACCACTTACGAGCAAGCTAAAGCCGCGTATGATTCTGGAAAGGCATTCACAGCACCTGACCCTAGAGGTGGCAGTGAAAAAGTAAGTGATGTGGTAAAAGTTGGCGACGTATTCCTGGTGAAGCGTGAAAGCAATTACTACGTTCTGAAGGTAACAAAAATTAACGTTACGGCTGCTGACAACAAAGACAGCTACGAATTTTCGATCAAACGCTTTTACCCGTAATTGATTTTCAATAAGATACGACAAGACTCGTCGGTACTGCCCGGCGGGTCTTTTTGTTTTTTAATTTGTTATAAAATTCGGCTTTCAATAAAAATCCTGCAAATCCTGTTTATTTTTGTAAGAATGTACCTATTCTACTCCATCAAATGAGAAATCGCATTTATGAGAAGACTTTGGTTGTTAAGTGCTTTAATTTTAATGTTGGGAATAAACGCGGCAGCGCAAAACAAAACCAATTGCCAAATTGCCGTAGATGAAATTGATAGTTTTGACAGCACCCGCACCATTGCGGCTAAGCCGATCAATATTGGGTATCAAATTCCCAGCCAATTCCTACTGGACAATGGCAGCAACAAAATGATTGAGCAAGGAAAAGCCTTGTTTACCTACACCGAAAACGATACCATCAATTGCTTTTTTCTGACGCTAGCCACCGCAGAATATTCTTATTTTTCAATTGAACCGGGCTACAATGTGCTGCTGCTCCTCTCCGACCAACGGGTTGTGGGCTTATTAAATGTGCCCGATAAAGGCGAGTTTAACAAGAGTATCAACATGCGCATTTACCAACACACCTGCGTTGTGCCGCTCGACATGTTTTATGCGCTTTCTACCTACAAAATCGAGCAAATTCGCATTGAGTACAAAGGTTTTAAAAAGACCTTGGAAATACTGCCGGAGCAACAGGAAGCCATTCAGCAAGCAGTGCGCTGTGTGGGCGAAGCCACTGGATTGTATCCGATAAAGCCTTGAATGGGTTGATGTTAATTTGACCGCTTCACTTTAATAACAATCTGTGCGATGGTATTAAGTATTTTTAATTATTCATTTTTATGTTTTGTAAATTTTTGACAATCATATTTTTGCAAATTTAAAAATTACATCTTTGCGCCTCCGCGTCAAATAATAAATTAAAAATATTCAATACCTTACGTCAATTCCAATTCCACCCGATGTTCATACAACACCGGAATGATAAAATCGATCAGTTGTTTCAAATTCCAACCCAGTAAATCTGCGCCACGTTGAACTTCTTCCCGGTCAACAGTTGCAGCAAAACCCTTGGTTTTCAGCTTTTTAACAACAGAATCTGCAGTCATACCTTCTATCTTGGAGGGTCGGATCAAACTGGCGGCGATGATAAATCCGGTGAGCTCGTCAGCCGCCACAATGCACTTGTCGAGCAAAGATTCGCGCGGCACATTCCATTTGGTATAATGCCCTTTAATGGCGTGCGCAATTTCGTTTTCCTGCATTTGCTCCAATTTTTCTACAATCACGTGGGGATGCTGATCGGGATATTTTTCATAATCGGCATCGTGCAATAAACCGGTAATGGCAAATTTTTCCTGGTCATCGCCAAAGTGCGCTGCCAATGCTTCCATCACAATGGATACACTGCGCGCGTGCCGCAGCAGGGAAGGTGTTTCGGTCATTTCCTCCAACAAACTGTACGCAGATTCACGGGTCAACATAGGTGTTTTGATTACATTTATGATGCAATGCTTTCGCTAAATTAGATACGCTTGCGAGCCAAAGTAAAAAGTTTCGCTAATTTTGCCAAATAAAATTTGTAACTTGTTGAAAAGTAAATGGCATGGCAGATTATTTGGAGACCACGCAGGCATTGATTGCACGGGATTTTGACTTGCAAACACCCGAAGAAAAACTCACCGAAGAAGATTTGCTGCGCTTATTGGCAGAGCAGGTGGCGTATATGATTGACCACAAACTAGAAGTGTTGCTCAGCCTCATGTATCGGCTGGATATTGATGAAAATAAAGTAAACGCTGCGCTCTCTCCCTTTGCGGAAGAGCCCGCCAACGTAGGAATAGCCCGCCTCGTGCTAGCGCGACAAAAACAACGTGCCTTCACAAAACAACACTACAAGCAGCATTCCAATTGGGATTGGGAAGAAGATTAAATTGATAATTGTTGATTGTCAACAGCTTACAAGCATATTTCTATCAACAATTATCAATCCTTCTTATTTAAAATTTGTTGAAGTAAAACTCCTGCGGGTTGGCAGAGACCATCACTCCAGCCACGCACATGGTTTGCTCCAAGACGAGCTCATCCATTGACAAGTGCTTGATATTGGCAGTAGTGGTTACCACTTTATTATCACAGGCATTACGGCTGTGCATGAGTAGTTGATCGCCATTTTCAGAAACTTCCCAAGTTCCCGTTTCCTCAATCTGCGCTTCAGCACCGCCCAGGATGCAGGTATAAGTGCCGTCTTCCCGGAAGTGGTACTTCAAAGTGCGACCATTGGTATCTTGTCCGTTTACTCCAGATTCCAGTGCGAAGTAAGGATTTTCCCATCTGCCTACCAGTGAGGCTTCCGCCTTGGCGGCTTTGGCAGTCTTTGCAGAGTCGTGGTTAGTCGGGATTTCAGTCGAGACCGAATTCGTCAGATCACTGTGTAAAAGTTGCTCGGCTTGCAGTGTTGAAAAACTCATTAGAGCAACCATGAAAAATACATTCGTTGTTGTTAACTTGATTTGGCGTCTCATGGGTCAAAATTTTTATACAGTCGGGTTAAATAAAATCGTCACAAAGAAAACATTATTTGGTCGATCTTAGTGCGCAGGTTGAAGTAATTTTTCTGTTAATTCTTTTCACTATTTGCGTACACTCAAGAATTCCAATTTTCTTTCTACCTTTCTTGGCAAAGACCAAATTCTGTTTCAAAAGTTGTACAAAAATTAGAAAAACAGAAAGAAAATTTTTTAAACAATTGTTCTGGATGTGACTGTTATTGCTTTATAGACCCCAATTTACACCCAAAAGTTACACAAAGCAGAATCCTTTCGATTGTTTGAACTTTAAATCCGACCAAAATTGTAAAAAATGCTGATTAAAACACGTGGCATTTTATTAAAAACGATTAAGTACGGAGAAACCAGCGTCATCGCAGAGGTATATACAGAAGAACGCGGCTTGCGCAAATTTGCCATCAACGGCGTGCGCAGCAAAAAAGCACGCGTACACGCCTCTTTGTTGCAGGTGATGTCTTTATTGGAAATGGTGGTTTATCATCGGGAGGATCGAGATTTGAATCACATCAAAGAAATTCGTCCGGCGCATACCTATCAGTCGCTTCCATTTGACGTAAAAAAAAGTGCGCTTGCGCTTTTTATGGCAGAGATTATTCGGAAAACCATTCGGGAATCAGAAGAAAATAAGCCGCTTTTTCATTTTATCTTTCAAACTTTTGAATATTTAGACCAGACGACTTTACCCATCGGAAATATTCATTTGTATTTTTTGGTAGAATTGACGGGGTTTTTAGGATTTTTACCTGCTGGAGAATACTCGGAAGAAACGCCTTTGTTCGATTTGCAGGAGGGTACGTTTGTGCCCAGCATTCCTAATCACCGATACTACCTCGACGAGCAGTTGAGCGAATTGTTGCATCAATTGTTGTACAGCGACTTGACCCGTTGCCATGAAATTAAAATAGCCGCAGTTCAGCGACGTACATTATTACATAATATATTGGATTACTATAAATTACACATGGATTTTTTGCCCGATATATATTCTCACCAGATTTTGCAGGAAGTGTTGAGCGACTAGTCGGCGCAGAAAAAATGAAGGCTTTGCTTTTGCAACAAAGCCTCCAAGGGAGTAATGGTACGAACCGTTATTACTTGTTTGGAATCACCAAAACCTGACCTGGCTGGATCATGTCTGGATTTTCCAAAATGTCGCGGTTAGCTTCAAAAATTTGGTTGTACAACATCACGTCACCGTAATAGTGTCCAGCAATTTTTGACAAACTTTCACCTGATTCAACAGTGTGTTTGGTGTAGTAGCCAGTGTTTGCCACTTCGATGTCCGCTACCATGTCAACTGGCTGTTCGCCGCCAATTTTCTTGATTTGGTCCCAAAGTTGGTCTTTCTGGTACTGGGTTTCAACGGTACCCCAAACGCGCAGTTTGCCGTCTGCTTCTTCTACGCGCGTGTTTTGCATGTTGAAGCTGTTAGCAAGGTCAAGAACAGGTTGGTATCTTTGTTGTGCTGACATAAGAAAAGAGATTTTTAGGTTTATAATGATGCTTTTTAGACGCGTTTTTTCTTAAAAGTCACTCGTAAAATAACGGAATTTTAGAAAATGTTAAAATTTTTTCAGGTTATGCTTTCTTTAAATTTGTTAAGCATTTGTAAATCAACTTTTAAGAACATGTTTAGACGATATTAGAATCCAATTGTTCCGCACTTCCAAATGTATGCCATCGGGGAAAACGGGCAGGAATACATGGTCAAAAAAAGCTTTTGTTTGCACTTTATTTTTTTCAAAAACCGTCATTCGATTGTACAGCAACACGCCGCCTGGAGCAAGCGCTGTTTTTAACTGCTCTAAAAAGGTGGGCTCTTCAAAGGGTGAGGGTACGGCGTCATCTATAAAAACGTCCATGCAAATCAGATCGTACTGCGCTTCATTTTGCATCATGAACGCGTAGGCATCCGCACAAATCAGCTCAACGGGCGACTCCAAATCGGGCAAAGTGTATCGCGACGCCAAATCAATCACAGCTTCATCTATTTCAACAGCGGTATAATAAAATGGTCGTTGCATTTTTTTTTCCAAAATGACAGGAATGCTGCCCAAGCCAAAACCCAGTAACAGCGCTTCTTTTCCTGAAATGCGATCCAAATCCATGCGCTGAAAGGCTGTCACAAAATTGTCGTACAAATCGGCGTAAGAATAAATGGCTTTGGCAGTGCTCAACTGGTACCGACCTCGCCGCAAGCTCACGTACAAATGAGGATTGTATTCACTCGACGCGCTTTCGATGTGAACTTCAGCCAAATGGCTCAGCCAGATTTTCCATGTAGGAAGTTTTGCGTTCATGTTTGTGTATTCCCCCGTCCATGTCGCAAGCGACGAACACTTGCGTACACGAAGCCATTTATTTTTCCCAAAAGCGCCATTTTTGCGAATCTTCATACACCCGCAACATAATCAATCGGTCTTCTACTTCAAAGGAGCAGTTGCGCCGCGCCATCATTCGCTCCATGGTTTCGTAGGCTTTTTCAATTTTAAATGTTTGAAAACCACTCGCTCCGCCCCAGGCGAACGACGGAATAAAATTTCGTGGGTAGCCATCACCGAACACATTCGCTGAAACCCCCACCACTGTTCCTGTATTAAACATAGTATTAATACCACATTTAGAATGATCGCCCATGAACAATCCGCAGAACTGCTGCCCGGTAGGTACAAATTTTTCCTCCGGATAGCTCCACAATCGCACCTCGTCGTAGTTGTTTTTCATGTTGGAAGTATTGGTATCTGCGCCAATGTTGCACCATTCACCCAGCACAGAGTTGCCAAGAAAACCATCGTGTCCTTTATTAGAATAGCCAAAAAGGATCGAATTGTTCACCTCGCCGCCTACTTTGCAGTATGGACCAAACGTAGCAGCGCCATATATTTTAGCGCCCATTTTCAAAATAGCCCCTTCGCAAAGCGCCAAGCCGCCCCGGATGGCGCATCCTTCCATCACTTCTGCATTTTTGCCAATGTAAATCGGACCAGTGGTGGCATTCAAGGTAGAAAATTCGACTTTGGCACCTTCCTCCAAAAAAATATGTTCTTCGCCAATGTAGCGATTCGTGACGCTGAGCGGCTGCGAAGTGCGTCCTTGCGTTAACAACTGAAAATCAGCTCGCAATGCCGGGTCATTCAAACGATACAAATCCCATAAGTGATTGATTTGCAGGTAGGAAGTATCCTCTAAGTCGTATGCTTTTAAATCTCCAAAATCGTCATCGTGGATGAGTTGATCCATCTGCTCCCCATCGAGTTTGGCAACAATCAATTCGTCATTAGACAAAAAAGCATCTCCAATCTCCATTTGCCGAATCAAGCGGCACAATTGTTCAGACGGAAGCACCGAGCCATTAATAAGATAATTTTCTTCTTCGTACTCGATCCGATATTTCTCTGCCAAATAATCTTGGGTGATGTAAAAAGCAGGCGCGTTCAGCCAGCGCTCCCATTTCTCTCGAATGGTCAGAATACCTATGCGCAATTCACAAACCGGACGCGTGAAGGTAAAAGGGAGTAAATGTTCCCGAGTTTCGTTGTCAAACAAAATAATATTTGCCATAGCAAATGTAGGGTTTCAACAGGCGTTTAAATTGGTTTATGAGGCAATGTGCCAAAACAAAAAAAGTCCCCACCATAGAATGGACAGGGACTTTTCTCGCTGTTTTTCAGCTTAAAATTACGAATTCTTGGAGAACTTCGCAAATTTCTTATTAAACTTGTCAATACGACCTGCTGTATCCACAAATTTCATCTTACCGGTAAAGAATGGGTGTGAAGTGCTTGAAATTTCCAGTTTTATCAACGGATATTCTTTGCCATCTTCCCAAACAATGGTATCGCGCGTAGGTGTGCAGGAGCGCGTCAGGAACGCTTCGTTGCTCGAAAAGTCCTTGAAAACCACCATTCTATAATTCTGCGGATGAATATCTTTTTTCATGATCTTGTCTTACTTTTCTTAATTGGAACGCAAATGTACAACTTTTTTCTAAAATAGAAAAGTACCTTGCAAAATTCTTACACAAGAATATAATTTTGTCACTTTCCATAATTTTTTTCGTCTAAGTAGGCGAAAATGCAATTTTTTGATAAAAATTTGGATATTTAAACTTTTTCATCGTGCATTTGTTATATAATTCTGAATTTTCATAGAATACTAACAATAATTTTTAGAATTAAATATTGAATCACTCGCAGCTTTTGAAAATTTGATGTTTAAATGGCTGCAAAAACAAAACAAAGGATTAAAAAATATGAGAAAATCAGAAATGATGTTGGCAATGTGGGTAATCGCTGGCGTGGTGTTAGGCATAAGCTTTGGCGTTATGCTGAATAGCTTGACGGTAGGCATTCCGGTAGGATTGTCTGCTAGCTTCCTGACAGCGTTGGTTATTGATCGTGTAGCACCGCGCATCACCAAATTGGTGAAGTAAATTCCTGTTGAACAAAGAAAAAAGCCGGGGGCACTGCAAAATGGCTCCGGCTTTGGTGTTTTGATGTGACACAATAGGTACATCGTAAACTTATGTTTCTATGTGCCTACTGTGTCAGAAATTTTAAGTTACTCTCCTATTAGTAACCTCTTCATATCCACCCTTTTACGCACAATCGCCTCCACTTCATCAATCGACACGCGCTCCTGCTGCATGCTGTCGCGCTCGCGGATGGTGACGGTGTTGTCTTCCAAGGTCTGGAAATCAACGGTTACGCAGTAAGGCGTACCTATCGCATCCTGGCGGCGGTAGCGGCGACCGATGGCGTCTTTTTCGTCGTATTGCGTTAAGAATGAGAACTTTAGCTGATTCACAATCTCCCGGGCTTTGCCGGTCAGTTCGTCTTTGTTTTTCAACAATGGCAGCACGGCGCACTTCACCGGAGCTAGCGCGGGATGTAATTTTAGAACGGTTCTTGTAGAATCTTCACCTTGTGCATCGGGCACCGTTTCGTCAATCAAATTGTTACTCAGCATCGCCAAAAACATCCGGTCGCAACCAATGGAGGTCTCCACCACATACGGCACGTAGCTTTCATTCAATTCAGGATCAAAATATTGCATTTTTTTACCCGACAATTGCTGATGGCTGCCCAGGTCAAAATCGGTGCGGCTGTGAATGCCTTCCAACTCTTTAAAACCAAATGGGAATTCAAACTGAATGTCCACCGCCGCATTCGCGTAGTGCGCCAGGTTATCGTGGTCTTTGAATCGCAATTTTTCCGCAGGCGTACCGATGGCAAGGTGCCATTTCATGCGCGTTTCCTTCCATTTGTTATACCAGTCAATTTCCGTGCCCGGCTTCACAAAAAACTGCATTTCCATTTGCTCGAACTCGCGCATTCTAAAAATAAACTGCCGCGCAACGATCTCATTCCGAAAGGCTTTGCCAATTTGTGCAATGCCAAAGGGCACCTTTTGCCGCGTGCTCTTCTGCACATTCAAAAAATTGACAAAAATGCCCTGTGCCGTCTCCGGGCGCAGGTAAAGCTTGCCTTCCTCGCCGGCAATGTTGCCCAATTGGGTAGAAAACATGAGGTTGAACTGGCGCACTTCCGTCCAATTGCGCGAGCCACCTTCGGGATCACCAATTTCTAATTCGTCAATCAAATTTTTCAAACCCTCCATGTCATTAGCGCTCATGGCAGAAGCTAATTTTTGGCTAACTTCCTCATATTCAGCCAAATATTTCACGACGCGCTCATTCGTCTGGCGGAACATCGCCTCATCAAAAGAATCGCCAAAACGCTTCCGCGCTTTTTCAACTTCCTTATTGACTTTATCTTCAATTTTATCCAAATAGCCCTCCACCAATTGGTCGGCGCGGTAGCGTTTTTTGGTGTCTTTATTGTCAATCAAAGGATCGTTGAAGGCATCCACGTGCCCCGAAGCTTTCCAGGTTTTGGGGTGCATAAAAATCGCAGAATCAATACCGACAATGTTTTCGTGCATTTGCACCATCGCGCGCCACCAGTATTCCTTGATGTTATTTTTCAACTCCGCACCGTAGGGACCATAGTCATACACGGCGCTCAATCCATCATAAATTTCACTCGATTGAAAAATAAAACCATATTCTTTCGCGTGGGCGGTTAGTTTTTTAAACAAGTCGGCTTGCTGGCTCATATTTTTAATTTATTATTGCTCATTTGAAATTTGACGTTGGCTTGGTTTTAAAATTTTAAACGTCAAATTAAAAATCTGTGAAGGCGCAAATTTCGTAAAAAATTAAGTTTCTGAAAGGAGAAGGGAGAATTAATTCTAATTTCAGCAGGACAACAAGTGTCCGCAACGCTACGATTCCTAAAAGGAAGCTTCTAAAAATTAGACTTTTTTTTATTTTGCCTGTTTCAAAACAAGAGTGGCTTCTCCTACAAACATTAAAGTTCAGAAAATGGAAATTAAACAACAATTCGCGGCCCTCACGGGCAATGCTGTTTTTTTAGAAGATGACCTGTTGGCAATGTCTGCCTATTTACAAAAGCAAAACTGGCTGGCACCCAATGAAACCGTGGCAAGCATGGAAAAGCCAGGTGAAGGAAACATGAATTTTGTGCGGCGGATTCGCACCAACCAGCGAACTTTCATTGTCAAACAGGCTCGACCCTGGGTCGAAAAATATCCGCAAATCGCTGCTCCGCTCGAACGCATTGAGGTGGAAATGCAATTTTACAAAATGGTGCAGCCCGATGCTGTGTTGCATCAGTACATGCCAAAACTGTTGTATTTTGACACGCGCAATTATGCGGTAGCGCTGGAAGATTTGGGGGAAAGCGCGGATTACACTTTTTTGTATCAAAAAGGCGAACAATTGGAGGATGCTGATTTAGAGAGCTTGCTCAAATTTATCAATCACCTTCACCATCAGCATTTTACGGAAGCGCAAATTCAACAATATCCTAAAAACCAAGCTTTGAAAACGCTGAACCACGAACACATTTTTAAATATCCGTATTTGGTTGAAAATGGGTTTGATTTGAATCAAATTCAACCTGGCTTGCAGGAAACTTCTTTGCGCTACAAAACCGACCAAAAATTGAAGCAACTTATTGAAGAATTGGGAGAAATATATTTAGATTCGGGCAATGTATTATTGCACGGCGACTACTATCCTGGCAGTTGGTTACGCGCGCAGAATCGGGTGTACGTCATTGACCCTGAGTTTTCCTATTTTGGCAGGGCAGAATTTGATTTTGGTGTATGGATGGCACATTTGAAAATGGCGCAAGCAACGGCGGAAGTTATTGAAAAAGTAGAAAATACATATCAATTTAGTTCTACATTTGACAAGTCATTAGCAAAAGCGTTTACAGGGGTTGAAATATTGCGCCGACTTATTGGCTTGGCACAGTTGCCGTTGGATTTAACTTTACACGAAAAACAAGCATTGTTAGAAGAAGCCAAATCCTTGATTGTTTAAAATACCAAATCCTTTTCAAATGCGATTTTTTTTATTTTTTACTTTCACGCTGTTAATCGTTTCGGCTTGTAAAAACAGCCAAAATACTGATAATCAAGCTTCTAAATCCACTTCCCATAGCGTCGTCTGGACGGATTATTTAGATACGAGCTTCACACAAGAACAACTGTACGACCGAATGTTGGGCATGCTGCTCGGCTCAGCGATCGGTGACGCGATGGGCGCTCCTACCGAGATGTGGCACAAAAACGATATTGCCATTGATTATGGTTTTGTGGACAGCCTCACGCGTGTGTTTCGCGAGGCTTCGCCCGAAGGTCCCTGGGATTTTAATTTGCCACCCGGAGGCACAACAGACGATACACGCTGGAAAAATTTTATGGTACAATTTTTATTGCAAAGCGATGCCAAACGCCTGCCGAATAAGGCGCCTCGATTGAATGCCAAGCAGTTTGCCCAACAGATTATTGACCAATATTTGTCGGAAATGGCAGCGCTCAAAACCACTGATAGTTTTGAACCAGAACCTTTTGAAATCAAAGCTCGCCAAATGACCTGGCTCCAGGAATGGGCAGTGGTGGCAAAGCCCTATACGGAAAACAAGCTCGATGAGTACGTCTTTGCGTTGAATCATTTTTACGGCGGCGAAATGACTTGTGCTGGCATGCTCTATGCCCCGGCGATTGGCGCGTTTTATCCTGGCAGACCTGAAATGGCTTATGAAGAAGCTTATAAACTTGGCTTGTTTGATCTGGGCTACGCACGCGACATCACGGCGCTCACGGCAGCCATGACGGCAGCGGCGCTAGCAGCCCAACCGTCAAAAGATTCTATTTTGGATGTGATTGTGGGCGTAGATCCACGCGGTTATTTCAAAAGCAGGCTTGTCGGGCGGGCGGCGTATCGTTCGTTGTGGTATGCCAAAAGGATGGTGTATGAGGCAAATTTGATTCAACCTAAAGACTTAGCAACCTTGGAGTTGCGCCTACCTAAAAATTATCCGTACGACACCTTGACTTATGCGCGCACTCAAAAAGTTTACACACTGCTTGACGAGCATATGCAGGATGCGCCATTTCATGCGGCAGAAATTCATATCATTAATCTTACTGCCTTGATTTTCAGCGATTTCGATTTCCAAAAAGCCATTGAATTTGTTACCAATTATGGACGCGATAATGATACGGTAGGTGCCATCACAGGTGCTATTGCTGGAGCGTATTGCGGCGCGCAACAACTACCCGATCATTTAAAAGCGAAAGTTTTAAAAATCAACAAGGAAAAATTGGACATTGATCTTGAAAAATTAGCGATGGACCTAACCCGCGCAGTGATGCAAAGAAAAGCTTTTGACAATAAAAAATAAGTAAACGAACTTTTTAATTTCCTTTTTTGTTGGAGCAATTAAACAGTAAATTTGCACCATGTTATTTTTTTGTTTATCTTTGCTGTGAATAATTAAAAATATAGAAGACCTAGCGCATTAGATTATTTCAATCAATTGATTTTTAATAATTTACAAATTAAGTCTTCTCGCAAAACGAATATTTATACAAGTAAGTTTAGCAGGTCTATTTTAAGCTTCTCCTCAAGTTTTTAACACTCCGCTATGCTTATCTAATTTTCATAAGAATAATTTTTTAACTATTTTAATTTTTTTTCTAATGAACATTTTTGTTGCAAAATTGAATTTCAGCACGCAGAGCGAGGATTTGCGGGAAGCTTTCGAAGCTTACGGCACAGTGGATTCTGCAAAGGTTATTACAGATCACTTTACCGGAAAATCCAAGGGCTTTGGCTTTGTGGAAATGGCAGACGACAACGAAGCGATGAACGCAATTGAGGCACTCGACAACAGCGACCTGGACGGCAACACCATTGTAGTAAAAAAAGCTGAACCACGCGAAAATCGCGGCGGTGGCGGCGACCGCAGAGGTGGCGGTGGTTTTGGTGGCGGTGATCGCAGAGGCGGTGGCGGCGGCTACGGCGGCGGCGGTGATCGCAGAGGCGGCGGTGGTGGCTATGGCGGCGGCGGCCGGAGCGGTGGCGGCGGTTACGGCGGC
>CAZFBN010000043.1:0-37105 GCA_964517145.1 uncultured Saprospiraceae bacterium | reverse complement strand
TCAAATACCAGCGGAAAGTCGAAATGGTATTCCTTTGCAAATTGTTCCACATCTGCCCAATCTTCCCATTTGGTAAAAACGCCTACAAACTTTATTTGCGAGTATTGCCGACTCAACTCAGGTAACATGCCTGCGTATTTTTGGCAAATCGGACAAGTGGTGCTAAAAAATAACACCACCACTGGCGCTTCCTTTACTAAGGCTTTGAGTTGCGCGCGCGGAGGCGTCTGCGCTGCAAGCTGGCACAACAAAAAAGAGGCACCTATAAAAATAGATAAAACTTTCATAATGGGAAAATACAAAAAAGCATGGGTATAAACAACAAAGTCCTCCACAAAAGTGGAAGACTCTGTTGCAGGAAAATCAAAATCTTAAATTATTTCACCGCCCAGGCTACATTGCAATTAGCTCCAACCAATTCACCGCACACATAGCTAGACCAAGTGTCGAATACCCGACCGTCGGCAGTGTACAAAATCCAGGTCAGAGAGAAGCTGTCATCCGTAATAAAACGGAACTGCTCCGTGCGAGTCGGCTTAATCGGATTGCTAAATACCGAAACGACATTGCCATCTTTGTAATAGTCAAATTTGGCATCTTTGAACAGTTCAAACACTTCTTTTGAAGATACACTAAACTCTAGGTCTACGCGGTTAGCCGGTAATGCCGAACCTTCTACTGTTCTCAGTTTTTTAGTGCCGTGATTAGCTACACGGGAGTTTTTCTCCAAATCTTTGTAACTCTCCGTAAAAGTGATGAAGAATTCTGCCTTGGTAACGGTGTTGAACCCATCGATAGAATTCCAGTGATAAACAATGGGTACACTCTGCTTGGAGTCATCATTCTTACTGAAGCTGGCATTTCCGCCTGATTTTATTCTCCCGAAACCATGTACTCCGGTATCCCAGTCAGGTACTGGGTACAATTCTTCGTCTTCGCAAGCAGTAAAAGTAAAAGCGAAAACAGCCAATAATATATAAAGTAAATTTTTCATAATTCTTAACATTGATTTTAAATAAAAAAAGAATTTGACGAAAGCCAGGTGAGGAAGCCGGGAGCCCCTCACCATTGGTCTTCATTCTACTTTTTTATTTGTCCCAGAAAATGGGTACTTTATCGTATGCAATTTCCGCGTAGGGCTTCGCATTCGGATTCAACGTAATCTCATCCTGTGGATAAGGCAATCGCAAAGCAAATTGACGGCTGAGCGGTACAATCGGTTCCTGAATATTATTCGGGAAACCTGTTCTGCGCATCATGTTGTAAATCTCATAACCATTGCCCCAACTGGAGAACCACAGCTGTTTTGCTACAATATTCAGTTTGGCATTGTTACTCACAGCTTCGTCGAAGCGCGTCAACCAAAGTGTAACATATTTGTCAATAGCAGCCTGCGTTGGTCTATTAGCAGCGGCAGTAGCGTCCAAACTTGCACCAAAATCGACCACTTTTTTAATGTGATCGCGCATTGCTTTTTCAAACAATGCTTTTGCATCCCCGGTAGTTAATCCAGCCAAAATAGCTTCTATCTGATAATACGACACGTTTACGCTTGTCAGGATAGGGAAAATACCTGCACCTGGCGCTTTATTGGCAGCCGGTACACCCACCGGGTTGGCATCGTGATATCCACCTGCAGGGAATACGCCTGGCAGTAATCGCAAACTACCATCATTCGGAATACCTGATGGGTCAGAGCGATCATGTCCAAAAAGTCCTGCAAGGAAAAGCGTATCGGCTTTGGTTGGTGTTTTACCTTTAGCCGTAAAAAGGCGCTCATAAATGCTAGGATTGGCTACCAAGTACCCATAGGGGCAAGGAATACTATTGCATGGTGCCGTGTTCCGCTCCGATGGGTCGTCGAGGTTCAGGATGGAAGTGGTCTGGCGCTTAAAGTAAAAAGGGAAGCGAGGGTCTTCATCCTCCAGCATTTCCACCAAAATCTGATGCAATACATAGGTATCGTCGAATCCACCACCGGTATAAGCGCCAGTGTACCATGGATGACGGTTGTCTGGGCTGGTGACATCACCCCGACTGAATTGGAATTGAAAATCATTGGCTGTGCTAGTAATCAGGCCACCTTCTGAAATGAGCTTGCTGATTTCAGCACCTGCAGAAGAGTTTACCAAACGAGTCTGGATCAACAATTTCAATTTGAGCGATTTCGCAAACTGCAACCACTTGGTTCCATTACCACCATAAATAAGGTCTCCATTCACGGTTACCGGGCTGGGTTTACCAAGGTTGACAATGGCTTCATCCAAGAGCTTAAATACTTCCGCATACACGTCGGAGTCTTTGTCAAACTTAGGCTGGCGTACGGATGTCGCGTCATCGCCTTTTGCAGCTTCTGAATAAGGAATGTCCCCAAACATATCTACCATGGTAGAAGCAATGTAAGCTTTCAAAGTTTGTGCGATACCCAAGTAACGAGGACTTTCTAACTGTCCTATAGCATCATTCTTTTCGGAAGCTTTAATCAGGTTGTCTACATCTTTGAATACGCCAGAATACAGGTTATTCCACAAGCCGTTATAGGAGCCTGCGCTCAATTGATAGCGGTCGGCACTGGCAGTCAATCCCACAAAACCGTGCATATTACTATTCACACCAGCAGCAAGGTTTTCAGCTGTTTGTAATTCAATATTAGCCAACAATAAGTCTGGTGTGGCAGATGTTGGGTTATTCGGATCATCGTTGATATCGAGTTCAAATAAGTCGCAACCTCCAATTAAAAATATCAACAACAAAGCCGCAATTATTTTTGATAATTTATTCATATCAATCAATTATGGTTGATGAAATGTTTTTAGAAAGTTACAGAAAGGTTTACCCCAAATCTTCTGGTATTTGGCGTAGCACCATATTCAAATCCCTGTGAGTTAGAATCTGCGTTTTCACCCAATACTTCCGGGTCCAGGAAGGAGTCCTTCAGCATATTTGGCGCATAGAACCAAAGGTTACGTCCTGATACAGACAAACGCAATGAGCCGAATGGCGTCTTTTCCATTAACTTCTTTGGAAAATCGTAAGACAGCGACAATTCGCGCAATCTGATCACCGTTGCATCATATACGTTAGTTTCATCTGCACCATAAGAACCAAAGCCATTAGAGAAATGATAGGCAAATGAGGTCAGTGTAGTGGTATTTTGAATGAAATTACCATTCTCATCCTTAATCGGCTCATAAGTCTGTGGATCACCCTGCACACCTCTGATAACTCGTAATCCTTCTCGATCTTCCGAAAACTTCAACATACCTCTCAACAATAAAGAACCAGCTGTGGAGGAAAAGAGGTCACCGCCCTGTCTCCAGTCGAATAAGGTACGCAGGCTTATTCCTTTGAAGGAAAAGGTATTGATTATACCCATGATGAAATCAGGGTTCGGGTCACCAATAACTTGTGATTCTGGCAAGAAAATAGTCAAGCCTTCAATTGGGTCTACGAGCAATTCTCCTTTACCGATGTAATTGCCATTTTCATCAAACGATTCGGTGCGTGCATTGGCAGAACCCAAAATTTGTCCATAAGGGAAGCCAGTTCTGTGTACAGTGGACAAGCCGCCATAAGGACCACCGATGATGATATCTCCGCCTGGACCTGCATCGACCACCAAAGACTTAATTCGACTGAAGCTTACATATACATTCCAGTCAAAGCCGCTGGCTGTTCTTATTGGCGTGAGGTCTAAACCTACTTCAATCCCTTTGTTTTCAATCTCACCTGCATTCACTACTGCATCCACAAAACCAGTTGATCTTGGCAGGAAGGCGCGCGTAATCTGGTCAACAGAATTACGCTTAAACCAGGTGAAGTCAATACCAACGCGATTGCGGAAGAAACGCAGGTCTGTACCGAATTCGATTTCCGTTGTCAACTCGTTTACCAGATTCGGATTGCCTAAGGTGTTACCCAAAGTTGCGCGGTTCACCTTGCTACCGTTTGGTGAATTATAAGTATCATTGAAACGATAAGTCGTAGCAGTTTGGTAAGGTGTTGCTTCGTTACCTACCTGTGTCCAAGCAGCGCGAATCTTACCATATCCAAATGTATTGCTGCTAATGCCCAAGGCGTCTGTGAATACGAAAGAGGCATTCACACCTGGGTAAAAATAATTGTTGTTGCCTTGTGGCAAAGTAGAAGTCCAGTCATTCCGTGCGGTGATGCCTAAGTAAGCATAGCCCTTATAACCTAATTGAACATCTGCATAAACGGCATACAAACGCTGTCTGCGACTAAAGTCCCGATCCACCAACTGGGTGGTCGTAGCGCTTGTAAGCGGCAAGCTAGCGGTAATGATACCGTCTCCTCTTACATAGCGTCTGTTCAAGCTACGCTGGTTTAAGTTCAATCCGGCAATGAATCGCAGGTCAAAAGTCTCACCAATATCAGGAGTAATAGTAGTAAGATAGTTAAAATCGATTTCTGTGTTGGTCAAATCTTCTGTCCAGATACCACCATTGGGATCATCCACACCACCTGGGCGGGAATAGCTACGGCGGTTATCCGTATAAGAATTCATGCCCCCTCTTGCGGTCAAATTCAACCAGGGTAATACATCATAGCTCAATGCCAGGAAGCCAAACGCACGGTTTAGGTTACTGGTATAGCGGTGGTATTTTGTCAACCACAAAGGGTTATCCAGTGCTCGATAGAAAACATTATTACCATTGATTGGATTTTCAAATGGGTATGGAATCCCTTCTGGATTGGTTTGATTTAAATCAAAATTACGCGGCAGGTAATAAATACGAGAGTAGATACTCGCCTGGTCACCTGTAGCACCATAGTCGGTAAATACAGAGCCCCCCACCGGTGGGTTGGATTGAGTCGTATTGACATAGTTCATATTACCAGATACGATCAAACCATTGGTCAAAGCAGCGTTACCACCGAAGCTCAAGCTAGTTCTGGAAGCTTTAGAGTTGGGCACAATCCCTTCATTATCCATGCGGGATACCGTAGCACTCAGAGAAGAACCTTCACCACCTGCATTGATAGAAATAGAGTTTTCTGCTAAATGCCCATCCTGGAAGAAGGGTTCAAAAATGTTGTACGAACGCAATGGCACTGGCATAGCCAATGCTTGTCCTCCACTATTTCTAATGATGTTCCCATTGGCATCTTTCCACAAGAGTTCAGGGAAGGCATCATCGTAGCCTTGTCCATCTCCATAAGAGGTCGGGAATACTAGCGGATGCGGTACCGTTCCTTCCGGGTAGCTTTGCGTCACGCCATTAGCATCTTTATAAGTAGCATAAGTTTTGCTATAAGGCGTACCATACTGCGCATTGAGTCGATCCACATGCTCTGGGAAAGGAGCACCCCAGTTACCGATGAAACCACCGTTGTAATTCTGATTAGACCCTTGCGTATAGACATTCTGGTACTCTGGTAAGCTTCCCAAGGTTTCTATGGAATACGAAGTGTTGTAAGAAACTTCCAGTCCCTTATTCTTTTTCTTCCCTGTTTTAGTCGTAATAACGATCACACCGTTTGTAGCTCGCGAGCCGTACAAGGCAGCAGCAGCAGCACCCTTCAGTACAGTGATCGACTCGATGTTATTCGGGTCAATGTCAAATGCGCGGTTAGAATACTGTGTACCACCGGCGGTGTTGGTAGTAGCGTTGATGGAGTTGTCAAACGGAATACCGTCTACAACAAACAGCGGCTGGGTGTTACCCGTCAAAGAAGAGTTACCGCGAATGTTGATTTTGGTGTTCTGACCAGGAGCACCACCGCCTGCCTGAATGTTGACCCCAGGCACCTTACCAGCAAGGGTACGCACTGGGTCAGGCTCCGAACGCTGGGTAATCTGGTCGGAAGACACATCAGAAGCGGCATAACCCAAGGCTTTCTTTTCACGCTGGATACCGATGGCAGTTACCAATACTTCAGAGAGCTGTTCGGCAGCTTCTGCCATGGTCACATCCACTACGTTAGAGGCACCCAACGTAACCTCCTGTGTGGAAAAACCAGTGTAAGTAAACACCAGAATCGTCCCTCCATCAGGTACGGTAAGCGAGTAGGTACCATCCACATCCGTCACTGTACCCGTAGAAGTGCCTTTTACAAGGATACTAGCTCCGATGAGCGGCTCTCCGCCTGCGTCCGTCACTTTACCACTGACGGTTCTCTGCGCCAAAGCAACACCAACAGCACAGAGTACTAGCATTAGCACTAGTGAGAGTTTTTTCATACTAATCCAATTTTGTTTTGCGAAATAGAGTTTTTCTGAAATCAAAAATATACTTTTCAAGAAAATTTACATACTCTTAATATGAACTTTTCTACGAAATCCAAACTTAAGTGACGTTGAAAAAGTCCAGCATTCCTGTAAATACAGGCGTTTTCAAGTTAAATGTGCGTTAAAAAAAGTTAAAAATTTAACATTAGCGTATTGTCTTTTTAACGCAATAGGCATGCAAAACGCTGCCAACAAAAAACGGGAAAAAAAGCAGCTTATCGCCTTTTACCCCGTTTGATAAGTAGGATTTCAAAATTATATTTTAAAATACCATTGTGTGCTCAAATATCTTTTGGCAATATTTTTAATAGCCTGGATTTTGAGTCAAATTTGGATTTGCTTCAATTTCTCGTGCTGGAATAGGAAAAACTAATTTGTCTGAATTATAAGCCAGTGACCCTACCGTACCCTTGGTGCGCTTGATGTCGTGAATTCTAAATCCTTCATGTGCCAGTTCTCTACGACGCTCAAGCAAAATTTCTTCCAATGTAACACTCGTGGCTGCCGGCAAACCTGCCCGCGTATGCACCTCATTGTAGTCTGCCAAAGGCGTAGCGCCTATGGAGGTGCCCAAACGCAAGTTTGCTTCTGCACGAATGAGGTACATCTCTGCCAAGCGGATAATGCTGATGTTGCCAAACTGATTGTTCCACTTACCGGAATAGGTCACGCCACCATTCGCTTCAAAAAATAGGGCAAGACGGTCGTCTGCTGCATTGTACAAAGCTAAATGCCCTGGCAAAATCTCAATATCGCCGTCGCGACCGCCAAAATCCTGAATAGAAAAGTATGTATTCATGTCATTGATACCATCCTGCGTGGTCACTTGAATGGCAAAAATGTCTTCGTTGGAATTTTCATCACGCCCAAAAACAGCTTCGTAACTAGAGAGCAAGCTGTAAAAGCCAGATTCAATCACTCGATTGGCAGCATCGCGCGCATTGGCGTAGTCTCCCTGTTGCAAATAAATTCTTGCCAGGAGCGCTGCTGCTGCCCATTTGTTGGCACGCCACTCATTGTCTTCAGGAAGTTGATTTTCCGCTTTGATCAGATCGCCAATGATTTGATCGTACACCTGCTTGACGGTGCTTCTTGAAATTTGATTGGACTCACTGATGCCCCGCGTAGGCGTTAGCACGAGTGGTACACCTGCTTGGTCATTTGCCTGTCCTGCTTCATACGGTTTTGCGAAAAAACGCACCAATTCAAAATAAAGGATGCTGCGGATAAAAAGGGCTTCGCCTTCTACGGCGTCGCGGTCTTCTTCATTCACAATGCTGAGTGCGCTCAGAACATTATTTGCAATGTTGATGGTGGTATATGCTTGCAACCAAGCACCAGATACATCGCCATTGGTAGCTACAATTGCTTTGTTAAATATTTGACGCGGACCATTGAAGGTTCCTACCCAACGAATTTCGCCATCGCCAGCGAGCAATTCCGCATTGCGCAGGAGTTCACCACCGAGCAGGCTGCTAGCACCGAGTCCATCATAAGCGCCCACTAATACTGCTTTCACGTTTTTGTCACTGTTTAAAGCCAGGTCTTCACTGACACTTTGAGCAGGCTGCAGTTCCAATTCATCCTGGCAAGCATTCAAACCCAGCATTAAAAGCGCGAGCAAGAAATAAAAATAATTTATATTTAGTTTTTTCATTTTTCAATTAAATTTTTAAACATTAAAATAGACTTAGAAACCAATATTCAAGCCAAAAGTAATGGTGCGTGGCTGAGGTGCTGAGTAAAAGTCAAAGCCGAAATCGGTATTGGTTACGGCATAATCAGCGCCTACTTCTGGATCCCAACCGTCGTATTTTGTAAATGTCAGCAAGTTTTGACCGGTCGCATACACGCGCAAGCGAGACAAATTCAAGCGATTGGTAACAATATTTGGAAACTCGTAGCCAAAAGTCAAGGTACGCAAGCGCAGGTAAGAACCATCTGACAAATAACGGCTGCTGCGAGCCTGGTCGCCATTGCTATAGCCAAGCCGCGCTTCAGGCACATCGGTAATGTCACCCTGTTGTTTCCAGCTATTCAGCTGATCTCTGGTTTGATTGTCAAACCAACAGCCGTTGCAAGCCATAAAGGTATCGCCCACCTTGTGAATATCGTTGCCTTGCACTCCCTGGAAAGTCACATCGAGTGAAAAACCTTTAAAAGAGAAGTTGTTGGTAAAACCATAAATAAAATCAGGGTTAGGATCGCCGATTTTCACAAAATTTGCTTCTGTATAATCATTGGTCGTTTCCCGTGCGCCGCCTTCTTCATTGATGTACCACAGCGCATCCCCGTTGTTTGGGTCTGCACCGGCGTATTCTGGTCCCCAGAAAATACCAATTGGTTCGCCTACTTTTACTACGTTCATAAAACGAGAGCCACCGCCATCAATGATGGTTTGCCCAGGTGCCAAGGCTTTTACTTCGTTGATGTTGCGTGCAAAGTTCAAGCTGGTGCTCCATTTGAAAGCGCCCACCAGGTTGTTGCTGTTGAGCACAATTTCAACCCCTTTATTCTGTACTTCTCCGATGTTTTGCAATTGGGTGCTAAACCCAGACGTACCTGGAACAGGCACATCAAGCAACAAATCAGAGGTATTTTTTACATAATAATCCACTTCACCGTTCAAGCGGTTGTCGAACAAACCAAAATCAACGCCAATATCCAGTTGCGCAGTCTTTTCCCAGGCGAGGTCTGCATTCGGAATTTGTGTTGGATTCAATCCCGGCGTTCCGTTGTAACCTGCCCCACCATACAAGCCTAAATGTGCAAAATTGTCAATTTCGGCATTACCGGTTAAGCCATAGCTGGCGCGTAGTTTGAGGAAGCTGAAGGTATTGCTGTTGCGCAAGAAATCCTCTTCACTGAGAACCCAACCTGCCGAAGCCGCTGGAAAAAATCCGTAGCGATTGTTTTCACCAAAACGCGAAGAACCATCCACCCGACCGCTTAGGGTCAGTAAGTATTTTTGATTGAAATTGTAATTCAAACGTGCAAAGTAAGATAAAAAGCTAAATTGAGTCAGCGTGGAGCTACCCGATGCAATTTCTGCAGCGCTGGCAATGGTTTTCAAATCATCCAACGGGAACTCCTGTCCTTCTACCCTTGCGGCATCGCTTTCCGACTTTTGAAATTCAAATCCGGCGGTCAAATCCAAATTATGGCTGGTGCCCAGCGTGGTGCCATAATTTGCAAATAATTTGGAGGTAATGTTTTGAATTTGTGTGTAATAAGCAGTGCCATAGCCATTGGTAGCGTTACCGCCATCGGTGCGGCTCCCGTAAAAAGCATTGTCTTTCAGGTTGTAAATATCCACGCCAATGTCGCCATTCAAAAATAAACCTTTTACAATCTGATAACGCGCATAAGCGTTTGCTAAGGTTCGGAAGGTGGTGACGTCGCGTTGCGCATCTTCCAAATCAATCAGACCATTATAATAAGTGGTGACCGGCGTATTATTCAACTCGCCATTTTCGTCGCGCACCGGTGTGAGCGGTGAAAGCGCTACCAACTGCATGGGCGTTGAAAATGCATTGTCGTCAGAAACCTGATCGGTGAAGGTGCGCGCCAAACTCATGTTGAAACCAAAATTCACTTTGTCACTTACTTGCTGATCCAGATTCAAACGACCGCTTAAGCGTTCAAAATTGTTACCGATCAAAATACCTTCCTGATCGCTCCAGGAAGCGCTAGCAAAAAATTTGGTTTTGTCGGTGCCGCCACGAGCTGACAGGGTTGCCTGAGAAGACATGGCATCCTGGAAAGCTAAATCCTGCCAGTTGGTATTAATGCCGCTGGTTTGCCAGTTGTCATCAAAACCTGAATAACGTCGAAAACGGCTGTTTAAAAAAGTAGTCCAGGAATCTGGGTCATCGTAAGTATATCCCTCAATGTCGTCCGAATTGTTAGCCGCTTCTGTAAAATAGCTGATGTACTCTTCCCGATTCAAAAATTCTCGTTTATTCGTCGGATTGCTAAAGCCCGTTTGCGCGTTCAAATCAATAAGCGTTTTGCCGGCTTTCCCTTTTTTAGTGGTAATGAGCACCACGCCATTGGCAGCACGAGAGCCATAAATAGCAGCCGCCGAAGCATCTTTTAAAATTTCAATGGACTCAATGTCATTAAAATTCAAATCTGCCAGCGGGTTAAGGCTTGCGCCTGAATAGTTCTGCGACGAAGTCGTAAGTGGAATTCCATCTACCACAAACAGTGGTTGATTGCTGGCTGTGAGGGAAGACGAGCCCCGTATGCGCATACGAATTTGCCCGCCTGGTTTTCCATTCACCGATTCGATGAACACACCCGCCGTTTTACCTTGCAGTGCCTGTTCTACGCTGGGCACTGGCAAGCCTTCGATCTCTTCGCCATCCACTTTGGCAATGTTTCCCGAAAGGGTAGATTTTATCTGCGTTCCGTATCCTACTACCACGACTTCCGAAAGTTGAGACACTTCTAGGTTCATTTCAACATCCAGTACATTAGATGTGCCTATTTCTAACTCCATCGTGCGATAGCCGGTATAACTAAAAATTAAAGTAGTAACCTCCTGAGGCAGGTTAAGCGAATAGTTGCCGTCAATATCGGTCGTAGTACCTACGGCAGTTCCTTTTGCAAGCACCGTGGCGCCCACCAAAGGGTCGCCCTCGTCGGAAGTTATCTTTCCGCTAATGGTGCGCTGCGCCCATGCACTACTGGTTGCCAAAAGTAGCAAGGCAAGGAGAAAATAAACGTTCTTCATAATCGAGCATCATGTTGTGTTTGGAAATGATAATAAAAAACTATGCAAAAAAGGAATGCCCCTTCTTTTGCCAATTTAACTGTTGACGTAAAGATGGTAAGTCATGGGATTTTAAGACGGTGCTGTTACTAAAGTCGCCGAGGTTTACAGTCGCTTAAAATTTATTTTACATACAGGTAACGTTTTTAACCTTCACTTAGCTGCCTGAGGTACAGCTGAATGGTGTTTTCTAATCCAAAATAAAGCGCATCGCACAGGAGCGCATGACCGATAGAGACTTCCAATAAGCCAGGTACGTTTTCTTTATAATATTTTAAATTTTCTAAATTTAAATCGTGCCCTGCATTGATCCCAATACCTATATCATTGGCGAGCTTCGCGCAGCGCGTGTGCGGCTCGACCGCTTTGCCGGGGTCACTGGTAAATTGGTGGGCGTATGGTCCTGTATAAAATTCAATGCGATCCGCACCAATTTTTTTGGCACCTTCCACCATTTTTTCAATGGGATCCACAAAAATGGACACTCGAATGCCCGCTGCTTGCAACTGTGCAGTCACCTCGCGCAAAAAATCATGATGCGCAATGGTGTCCCAACCTGAATCAGACGTTAATTGCTGCGGCGAATCGGGCACAAGTGTGCATTGGTCAGGGCGGTGGGTCAGCACCAAATTCATAAATTCCAACGTTGGGTTGCCTTCTATGTTAAATTCCGTTGTTACAATCGCTTTTAATATCGGAATGTCATCATATCGGATGTGCCGCTGGTCGGGGCGTGGATGCACCGTAATGCCTTGAGCACCAAAGGCTTCGCAATCAATGGCTACCTGGCGCAGGTCGGGTAAATTGCCGCCTCGTGAATTTCGGATCAGCGCTACTTTGTTGATATTAACACTCAGTCGAGTCATGGTGAATAGCTACTTTATGGTGGATAATGATTTGTCTTTCAGTGTGTTGCATTTTTTTCTTCGTTTATCTTAATGATCACATTCGGTAAATGTATTACTTTTCCAATTTTATTGCGTGTATAACTCCTATTAAATTAAAATGTCAGCTGTCTTTTTCTAGTTTAAACTTTTTAATTCCACACTCAATTTGCTTACCTTTTTATTGAACAGCGTGCATTATAAGCCGTTTTATAGCAAAAATTAAAAGTTATGAAAAATTTTATAAGAAATAGCATCATAAGTAGCGTATTTATTTTGGCTTCCAGCATGCTAGTAAATGGATTTAGTCAGGAATTACTAATTAACGATGGGACAGCGCATTATAAAAAAGAGGACTATCCGGCTGTTGTTATTTACATGGAACCCGACACCAGGGATGTAAAGAAGGCTTGGAAAGATTTTTTGGACGACCGCTACGACGTGCGCCTGCGAGGCTATGGCTTTTTGACGAATCGCAACGTGCTTTCCGCAGAAAACACTGATTTTGATGAAATTACACCTGGTAATATTGATTTTTATTCTGAAATCATTGAAGATAATAACCTGACTAAAATGTCGGTTTTTGCTGCTTCTGATGATAATGGAAAAATTGGTTTGGGTAATGACTATCGCCAATATTATCAAATGAAAGGCATTGTGCAAAGTTTTTTAGACACTTATTTACGTGGTTATTATGAAAACAAAGTGGAAGAAGCGCAGGAGCGCGTGAGTGATTTGGAGAAAACGCAAAATAATAAACAAAAAACCATTGAAGATAATCTGGCGCAAATTTCTCGTTTACAGGAAGAAAACGAACGCCTGACCAATGAAATCAGCACCACTCAGACCAATTCGATAAAAGCGCGGGAAGAATTGTCACTACAACGCCAAAAATTGGATAACATCATTCGCCAACTCGCTGCCGCTAATAATCCGGTTTTTTATAATGAAAACAGACAAAATAATAAATAAGTAAGGCGATTGATTATTTTTAATTATTTATTTGACGTTTGACGATCAAATTGTAAATTACTTTTTACATTTATTTTTTTTTCAAACGCGCTAAATCACTGATCGTTTCCAGGTTTTCCGCTCTTGCCATCGTCTGTCGGATCACGAGTGCATAGGTATTATTAAACCCAAGCGGTTCTAGCCAATCAATATTATATTTTTTTAAAAAAGCTTGATCCACATAATCATACAATGCGTCAGCATTGTTAATAAATTGATTCACTTCTGCTTCGGTAGGAGAAAGGAGCACCTGAAAACCCGTGCCGCTATACTCCGCATACACATCAATGGCGCCAGTGCGCAGCGCGTCAAAGCATACTTTGGTGCCGCCTAAGCCAGTTTTTATTTCCACATCATAATTGGTGTGCCCATTTATCAATTGTGCAAAAAGATGCGCTAAAATGTATTGTTCTGTAAATATTTTAGAACCAACGCGCAGCACTTTACCGCCCTGTGCCACGTCCTCTTTCCATAATTTTAAATCTTTTAAAAACTGCGCTGCTACATCCTCTGGCTTTTTTTGTTCAAAATCAACCTGATAATTTAACACTGTCATAATAGAATCTGTCATTTTTCCTTGTAATAAATTCAAAGCAGTTATTACTTCTGGAAATCGATTTATTACATTTTTATTTACCAAAGGCGCACATTCATACGGCGGGAACGCATTTTTATCATCTTTCAGCACCATCAAATCATATGCCTTGATACGTCCATCCGTCGAATAACCGCTGATGACATCCACCTCTTCTTCCGCCACCGCTCGATACATCAATCCGGCGTTCAAAATTTTAGTATTCAACTTTAATCCATATAAGGCTGCCAGCTTTGGGTAGCCATCAACACGCCCCGCAAATTCTGGGTCAGCTCCCATGCTCAAGCCACTCGACGACCACTGCGGTACAAAATACAACAAAGCCAAAATAGGCACTAAAGCGCTGACATACAAGGCTGTACGAAAAAATCGCCTTACTGGTATTCGATTCAAAATTGCCAACAATTGATCAAAAAAAACAGCCAGCAATGCAGCAAACAAGGCACCTGCCAATATCATATTAGGATTATTCAATGCAATGCCACCAAAAATAAACTCGCCCAAGCCCCCCGCACCGATATACGCAGCCAGCGTAGCAACGCCTACATTGATGACCGTTGCTGTGCGGATACCCGCAAAAATCATCGGCATTGCCAGCGGCAATTCTACCTTCCTCAACACCTGCCAGCGCGTCATGCCCATGCCCGTTGCTGCTTCTTTTACCGCAGCGTCCACCTCCAAAATCCCCGTGTATGTGTTGCGTAAAATAGGGAGCAACGCATATAAAAACAGCACGAGAATAGCGGGTTTGAAGCCAATACCCAACAAAGGAATCAGAAACCCCAGGAGCGCCAGGCTAGGAATTGTCTGCAATACGCCTGTTGTACCCAGCACCATGCCCGCCCAGTGCGGACGTCGCGTGATCCATACTCCCAACGGCATCGCCAATAGCACTGCTAATACCAGCGAGAGAAAAGTGAGCCCCAGATGCTCTAATACTTGCTCGTATAATTCTTTCCGATTGTCGAATATAAAATCTAAAAGACTCATAATGTGTGAGTTGCAAAATTGTATCAAGTTTAATGGAGCAACCCGCTCGGAGCGAGTTACTCCATTATTCCATTACTCCTCCGTCCGATACGGCGACGCCGGCAGCCCTTCTTTATTATACAAATTCGCATCATCTGGATTGTCCGCCCACGCGTAACGCACCGCGACGGGATTCTTTATATTTTCATTCCAAACAATGATATCATTCCCATCAATCATGGCTTGTGCCCACACAAATTTTTTATCAGAACCCGCAATGGCAAAGCCTTTCAGGTAGCCGTATTTATCATTTTTTGCCATCAAGCCGCTGCCGACATGATCAAATTTTATACGGATTTTATTGCCTTCCACCTGCATACTTTTATAAACCGGACCGGAGTAAACGATATTATTTTCATTATATGCGAGCTTACGCGCGGCGAGGGAGAGGCGATAGCCCACGTCCTGCTTGTTGCGCGGGTGAATGTCGTTGGCTTCGCCAATGTCAATAATGACGGCTTGACCCGTGTTGAGCGTGGTCGTCAGCGTTTTCGATTGCGATTCGCGCAGCACCGCCCAATCGCTTTCGGAAGGTTGGGATTTAGCTGCCATGTAATTTGCCAATTGCACAAAAAGGAACGGAAAATTCCCCGAATTCGTCCAGCGTGCCCGCCAATCCTCAATCATCGTATGAAATAAATTCCGATATTCATACGCATCCTTGCCCCCGGCATTCGACTCGCCCTGATACCAAATCACGCCTTTAATTGGAAAATCCAGCACCGGATGAATCATTTTATTATACAACAACATCGGCGTTTGATTCGTATTGCTATTGCTCACCAGGCGCACCTCGGCTACTTTATATTTCCATTCACCTGTTATATTATGTTTTTTATTCCCGGTCTCCAGATATAATAATTCCGGTTTGCCGTAAATACCTCCACCGCCACCGGTGTCGTCCACCCGCACCGTTATTACGTTTTTGCCAATTTTTAATGCAGAAGCCGGAATATCATAAATCCGATTTTCATTATATCGCTGCGTCATTTCGCCCACTTTTTGACCATTTACAAACGTCATATCCGAATCATCAATCGGTCCCAAACTTAATTTCGCACCCGATTTAATATCATCAGCAGTCAGTTCAATTGTTTTTCTAAACCACACAACTCCATCTAAATCAGGCAGTTCGCCATTTTCCCAAAGCTTCGGCAAATTCATCGTTTTCCAATCGGCATCCTTATAATCACTCGCCGCCCAAAGCGCCTGCCCATTTTGTAAACCCATATCTTTCTCCGGTAAAGCGCCGACCATCTGCTGCAATTTGTTGCGAACTTCCTGCGCCCGCTTATCCTGCTGCGCTTTTAATTCTGCCCCTGCTTTAGCAACGTCCTCATAACCAAGTGATTGCGGACTCATCCAAGGCTCCAGCCGACTCCCGCCCCAAGAGCTATGCAATAAGCCAATCGGCACATCCTGATGTTTGCGTAATTCCCGTGCAAAATAATACCCAACAGCAGAAAAATTGCCCACCGTTTGCGGCGAAGCCACCTGCCAGGGACCCCCATTTATCTTCGCTTCCGGCATCGGACTTCCTTCGTGCGGCACATAAAAATGGCGGATGTTGGCGTCATTGGCGCTGGCGATTTCCTGCGACGCATTATTCGCCGCTGCTACGGGCCACTCCATATTCGACTGACCAGACGCCAGCCACACATCCCCGAATAAAATATTATTGAATGTAATATTTTTCTTTTTACCGGCTATTTTTATATCATATGGTCCGCCTACAGGCATGGCAGGTAATAAAATGCGCCATTTTCCTTGCTTATCGGCTTTTCCATTATACGTTTTATTATTAAATGTAACAATGATTTTTTCATTGGCAGCCGCCCAGCCCCAGATGGGCACCTGGACATCGCGTTGCAAAATCATATTGTCGGTAAAAATAGCGCTGGTTTCCAGCGTTTGCGCATTTACCAACAAGGCAAACAGCAGCAATAGGGTTGTAATGAAGATTTTCATAATAGGCGTTTAAAATCAGCGATCAATTTTAGTTAATAATAATCTTTATAAAGATCAGCTTTCTAATCCCGATTAAAATTGGGCAAGAAATAGTCAACATTTAACATTGGATTGATTTAAAAATCGGTATCCGCCTTTTTTAAATTTAATTTTTTAATCCAAATATTACGGTATAAAACATCATGTCCTTCTGCTTGTAATTTTAATCCGCCGGGCGTATCGGTAATGCCCTTGCCATCATCGTTGCCACCATCAATGCCAGAGTTGGCTCCGCCCCATACTTGGTTGATATTCTGATTTTTATAAACTTTTTTGCCATTAAAATAAAGCGTTACCATGGCAGGTTCTACTTTTTTGCCATCTTTAAATCGCGCAGCTCGGAATGTTATATCATAACTATTCCATTTACCCAATCCATTGTAAACATGATATGGTGAAGGTGTTTCATTAATCACGGTTGCCATGCCGTGCATGGTGCTGTCGCCGTCGAGCACCTGAATCTCATAGCGATTTTGCAAATAAACCCCGCTGTTGCCTCCTGGATTTTGGATTAAAAATTCTACATGCAGCCGAAAATCCCGGAATTCCTCTTTTGTTACAATATCCGCTGCGCCATATTTGCCGCCTGCCGCCGCTGGGTCGTTGCTATTCACGGCAGTTCCGTTGTCCACAGGGTCTTTCACAATTTGCCATTTAATCGGCAGCGAAGCCGCCAAACGCGGGCTTTTCCAGTAGGTCCACTTGGCATCCAGCATCTCGCGTGTACCGTCGAAATACATTTTAGCGCCTTTTACAGGCTTAGCGCCAACGCCTATCTGTGCACACAGCGTAGTTCCGATGAACAAAAACAAACCAATAAGGAGTAAATAAAGCTGGTTTAAGTTAGTCATTTTCATAAGTATATATTTTGTTATTTACTTTATTTTTCGAGCTTTGAATCCATCTTTTTCGAAAGTTAAGACACAATGTAATCGTTTTCTACTATTTTTACGTTGATAAAAATCATAATTTGCATTCTTCCAACAGCCACTGTTTGTTAATTACATTTTCAGTTGTTTCAATTTTATGACGCAAGGCTATTAACTTGGCTTCCAGCTCTTTTTTAGGAAAAGTAGAAGCATTGTGCCTAATGGATGCCAAGCTTTTGGCGAGCCGCAGCAGATTGGTATAACCCTTCTTTTCGCTGGTATTCATTTTGCGATTGCGGATGACGTAAATGCGGAAGGTTTCGATCAAACTATGAAATGCTTCTGTATCATGCAAATCATAATAAATGCGCAATTGTAAAAAAGTCGTATTCAAATGATACGTTTTTTCGGTAAACTGTACATCCCGCAATACTTCCAGCGCACGATCATACATTTTTTTATTATAATAAAAATTGGCGAGGTTATAATTATACGCATTTTCACGATGAGATGCCAGCAATTTATCGCGATATTCATTAATAAAATTTTCCGTCCATTCAAATTCTTTTAAACTACAGCCCAGCGTTATGATGTTTTTATAATCCCATTCAGAAATCAAGCCATTGGTAAGTAATAACTTCCCACTCAAACCCTGTTGATACAGATTAAACAATTCCCGTTGGTACTTGCTATTGCCCGCTGTGATCTGACGAATACAATAATTGCTGGCAAAATTGTACAAATCATACCCTTCCTCACGAGTAAGATGATCTGTTTTATGTTGTAAAATATCTTTTAAATGTTCATAATGCAAGGGATTGCTTTCTTCCTTCATCGTCATTAAGACCCTGTAATACAGCAAAATAGAAGTATCTTGCTCAAAATCAATCAAATTTTCCTTTACATAAGCCAGCAAAGCTTCCAAAAAACCAAAATCATAACTCGTACTTACACGCATCATGTTGGCAGTGAGGTGGCAGCAGTGGCGCAGCTTTTCCGCTATAAAATAGCGATCAAGCGAGGTCATCATCTTTTGAAAAGCCGTGGACATTTTTTGGAATGCCTCTTGTTTTGACCGATCGATGTATCCATTGTAAAAGCCCAACAAATTATTCAAATGATAATTGACATAATAATAATCGCCGTTATGATGCGTATTTTGCTCAATGCTTTTTTCCAGCTGCTTGGCACGATTTGTAAACAAATCAAATTGCGTAGCTTCGTAAGCGGCGCGTGCGGTGAAGAGTTGTTCGAGCAGGGGTTGTTTTTCAAAATATTGCTGCGCCAAAAAACGATGATACAATTTTTTAAGATAAGACATCACATTGTGGAGCTTTTGCTCATCAAACCGCTCTTTTGGAAACAAACGTTTGAACAATTGTTCCCGCTCCAATGCGCCATTGGCGTGCTCCTGATTTTCTAAAATGATGTCGAGCAACTCCTTGGTTTTATCGTGCTGATTGAAGTAAGGCGATGCCACAAACTGGCAAAATTGCTCTCGCTCGCGCGCGGGAAGGTCCTTGATGTACTTAATTATTTTACTCTGCGGTTGCATAGGTTCTTTATTAAAAACAGATTTGCGCCGTTATTTTTTATTTAAAATTCTTATAATCAAATAGTTAAACCGAAAATAACTTTTTAAATTGGTGCAGTAAGTTAAAAAATTGTACTTACTCTGTCAAGTCTTTTGCCCGACATTTGTACCGTGACTCACAATGAAACACTTTTGGACTCGCTAATAACAAAGTTATAATCTAGTTAAGACGACCTAAAAATTTTTTTTGACGACTTACTATCAACAAATTGTATAATCCTTAACAACAGGTGGCTGCCGTTAGAAAAGCAATAATAACCGAATGTAAGCAGCCCATTTTTTTAGTACATTAATTATAATCTCATGAGTGGTTTTGGGAAAGGGTATCGCATAGTTTAATGCGGTACCCTTTTGGTTTGTATTGGATATTAGATATTGGATGTTGGATTTTAGATATTCCATCAACAATTATCCAACATCTAAAATCCAATATCCAGCACCTAATTTCCCATCGTCAACTCCACCACCGTATCCCACGCTTGCTCATCGAGTTTTGGCAGTTGCAACACCGTCGTGCCGTTGCTTTCGGCAATGATTTTCACCGGAATATTGTCTTTGAACAAACGTGCCGATTTCACTTTTTTACCTGCCGTTGGCACTGTCAGCACTGCATCCTGCCAATCGAGAATATGTACGTACCATTTGTCATTTTGTTGCGTCACCACGCCCCAATCGCGCACGGCTGCGGGTACGCCGCGTGTGCCGTAAATGGTTTCGCCGTATGTTTTCATCCAAGCGCCCATTTCCTGAAGGGTTTGTACGAATTCCGGCTGAATTTTGCCATTCGACATCGGACCAACATTCAATAAAAAATTAGCATTGTGCCCGGCGCTGCGCACCAGATAATGCACCAATTCTTTCGCACTTTTATACTGCCGATCATTGATATTAAAACCCCAGCTATGATTCATCGTTTCGCAGGTTTCCAGTGGCAAGTTGCCAATTTTGGAGTCGCCGCTAAAACCAGTTGTGTTGCTGCCCGGCAAATCTTTTTCAAACATCTGAAAGTCTTCCCCGTCAAAGGGTTCGACATGGTGATTGCTGCCAATGAGACAAGCCGGCTGCAGCCGATGAATCAAATCGTAAGTTTGCCGCAAGCGCCAGTCCACGCGGTTTTCCTTGCCTTTGATTTTATGATCCCACCAGCCATCAAACCAAATGCCGCCGATGGAGCCATAATTGGTAAGCAATTCTGTGAGTTGCGCGTCCATGTAGTCGAGGTATTGATTGAAATCGCCACTCGTCGGGCGCCCGGCAATGCCACGCCCGCTCGACCCGATTGGAAAATATTGGGGATGATGCCAATCTAGCTGCGAATGATAGAAAAAAAGCCGAATACCTTGCTTTTGACACTCGGCTGCCAGCATTTTTATTACATCCTTTTTATAAGGCGTTCGATCCACAATATCATAATCCGACACTTTACTGTCCCACATTGCAAAACCATCATGATGTTTGGACGTAATGGTAATGTACTTCATCCCGGCAGCTTTCGCCAAAGTGACCCACTCAGCGGCATCAAATTGAGTCGGATTAAATGCTGCCGGCAATTTTTCATAATCTTTAATAGGAATGTTACGATTATTCATTACCCATTCGCCATCGCCGAGGACGCTGTACACGCCCCAATGAATGAATAAGCCAAACTTGGCATCCTGAAACCAACGACGCGCTTCCAGGTTTTCAGGAGTAGGCGTGTAGGGCTGCGCGAAACCAGCGGTGAAGCCAATGCACAGTGCGCAAAGCAAGGTTAGTTGTTTCATCATTTTATAATAAGGATTTAGGTGTTAAAGATCAAAATTGAATTTCGGATTCCAAAATAGTAAAATTTCTGTAGGGCTGATCTTTACAAGCATTAAATGAGCACATGCTTTGCACGAAATTTTAGACTGTCAACCCCTACGGACAATTTTTTGCGCTTTTTTTCATTTTTTTTTTCAAAAAGCAGCGCTTTTCCGGAATTTATAAGCTGAATCAATGCAGAAGTAAGTGCATTTTTTTAATTTAAATAAATGAAAATCAATGAATTGTAAATTTAGAGTTGAGAATAAAAAATCCAGTGATTTTTGAAAATGTACTTCTTTCAGGGGGATTCTGACCCGATATTTGTATCATCAAACGGAAAGAAAAGGAAAAGACAAACACAGAAGATAGCAACTAACAAATTATAATCAAAAAGCAACGACTTACTAGCAACAGTTCGTAATCCCACGAAAAAGACAAATTATAATCTCATGAAAGATTAACGGGGGATAACAAAGGTTATCCTTTTATTTTTGGTATGTAGATAGCCTCTCAAAGCTCATTTAGGAACCGGTTAGCCAATCTAACCGGTTTTTTTATTTCTTCTCAAAACTTATCTGCAAGTTACAGGTATTTCGATCCCAAATGCAAGTTTTTAACATTAAATTTTTCAATCTATTGAAATTATCTGCTAGTGTGCTCCCTTTCTAGTGTGCCGACAGGTTCTAGTTTTTGGTTTTCACGTTAGCCGCTGTTGATGCTAAGTTGCACCTTTAAACTTCCAAACCTTCAAACTCCAAACGGTCAAACTTTTTTAACTTTGCGGCATGAAAAAGCATTTAGTCGCACCTTCCGTGCTGGCGGCGGACTTTACGCGCCTGCGCGAGGAAATTACAATGGTCAACGAGAGCGAAGCCGACTGGTTTCATCTGGACGTGATGGACGGACGTTTTGTTCCCAATATTACTTTTGGCATGTTTATTGTGCAGGCTATCAAGCAGTTAGCTCAAAAACCGCTGGATGTCCACCTCATGATCGTCGAGCCGGAAAAATACATTGAACAGATATGCGAAGCCGGGGCAGATGTGATCACCGTTCATTATGAAGCCTGCCCGCATTTGCATCGTACCATTCAACAAATCAAGGAAACCGGTGCTAAGGCTGGTGTAGCACTCAATCCGCACACGCCGGTGGAAATGTTAGAAGATATTGTAGAAGACCTTGATTTAGTGTTGATTATGTCGGTGAATCCTGGTTTTGGCGGTCAAAAATTCATTTACCGCACGTTGAATAAAATCCAGCGACTCAAAGAAATGATTATCATTCGCAATGCGCCTACTTTAATCGAGATCGATGGTGGCGTCGGTTTACAAAATGCCGAAAAAATCCTGCAAGCCGGTGCCGACGTGCTTGTGGCAGGTAACAGCATCTTCCGAGCGGACAATCCAAAAGAGGTGATAACGAAGATGAAGGCGCTGAATGAGAGCTGGACGAAGTTTGTGTGAAGGGAATGATTTTATTTATATAGGAAAATTACTTAAAGGACGGCTACTACGCCGAACCGTTAAAATAATTTATTTCATCTTTATCCGGTACTGAATAAATAATACGATATTCATTTACTATCAATTCCCGAATGGCAGCAATATTAGTTTCTGGCACAACTCTTCCCATCCATGGAAAAGATTCCAATAAATTCGCTTTTTCAAAAAATTCCTTTACGAGGTGCTCAGCATAACGCACCGAATATTCTTCATGGTATTCTGCAATAGCAGCAACTTCTTCCAATGCTTGAAACGTCCAGTTTACTTTAGCCATTTTTGCATTGCCGCTTTAGCTTCTTCCATCGTTTTGGTGTTGCCCTCTTTCACTTGTTGCAAGCCAATTTGTATTTTTTCTAATAAAATCAGCCGTTCCACCAGCTCATCCAAAGAAAATTCGGACGGTAGTGCCTGAACGGTTTCTAAAACTTGCTCTTTCAGTAACATAATCCTCTTTTTTCAAAAAACACGCTCAATTTCTTTAAAGTTTCCAGCATTTGCAAATCAAAATGCTAACTATTGCAGCATCGGCAGTTTTCCACTTGCATTACCACAACACGATGCTATCTTTGTCGTTTCTCAACAGGGAATAGCGGAGCCTCCATCCTTCCAACATTCCCTTATTTCAACATTCCAATTTATAATATGAAGCAGCTTTTTACTTTCATTATTATATTATATATCATAATTCCCAGCTTCGCCCAATCCGACCGCACCGCTGTCATCACGGGCTTGGTGCGCGATGCCGTTTCGGAAGCGCCGATTGATCTGGTTACGATTTACATCAAGGATAAAAACATCAATACGGAGACGGCTGCAAACGGTCGTTATCGTATCGAAGTGCCTGTAAATGAGTCATTTATATTGATCTTTACGCGCATTGGCTATACCGAAGTGAGCACGGAAGTAGCGGCGATGCCGCCACGCAGCAGCAAGCAAATTGATGTGGATATGCCGCCGATAGAATCTGGCTTGGAAGTGACGGTGCGCGCCAGTAAAATAGAGGAGTCGGGCATGGTGCGCGAGGATGTGTCGAATATGAAGCTGCTGCCAACAACGACGGGCAATTTGGAAAGTATTTTGCCTTCCATTGCGCTGGGCACGAGCGGCGGACAAGGCGGCGAATTGACTTCCCAATATAATGTTAGAGGTGGAAATTATGATGAAAACCTAGTGTATGTAAATGATTTTGAAATATATCGACCACAATTAATACGTGCTGGGCAGCAGGAGGGCTTGACCTTTGCGAATATTGACCTCATCCGGGATTTGTCTTTTTCTTCCGGTGGATTTGAAGCTAAATATGGAGATAAATTATCCTCTGTTTTGGATATTAAATACAAGCGTCCGGATTCACTGGCAGGCTCGTTCAACGCCAGTTTTTTAGGGGGTTCTGTGCATATCGAAGGCAGTGCCAAAGTGGGTAAAGATTCGTATCGCCGTTTTCGTTATTTAGCAGGTGCTCGTTACAAAACGACGCGTTATTTACTTGGTTCTTTAGATGTGGAAGGCGAGTACATTCCCAATTTTACAGATTTCCAGACGTATTTAACCTATGATATCAGCCGAAATTTACAAGTTGGATTTTTAGGTAATTTTAATAGCAGCGTTTATAAATTTCAACCGACCCAGCGCAATACTGCTTTTGGTTTAGTGAATTACGCACTGCAATTATTTAGTGTGTTTGAAGGACAGGAAATTGATGATTTTACAACAGCAATGGGCGGACTTTCATTCACTTATTTACCAGATCGCAAGCGTAATCCTTTCTTTTTGAAGCTCTTATCATCTGTTTTTAGAAGTGATGAAAATGAACGTTTTGATATAACGAGCAATTATAGTTTGCGTCAGATTGAATCGGGGCTGGGTAGTGATAATTTTGGCGAAGTGCTGGCAGAATTGGGCGTGGGCACCCAGCAGCAATATGTGCGAAATTTTTTGAATATTGATATTCGAAATATTGAACATAAAGGTGGCATTGAATTACAGCTTGATCCAGATGATGGGGAGGTCACCAGCAGCCATTTTTTACAATGGAGTGTAAAATATCAAAATGAAGTAATTTCTGACCGGATCAATGAATGGGAGCGCCTCGACTCGGCGGGTTATTCACTGCCGTATGATACCACTCAATTATTGGTATTTAATGTTTTAAAAACGCGTAATAGTCTGAATTCTAACCGATTTAACGGCTTTTTTGAAGATACTTATACCTGGCGCAAAGAAAGTGTACGTGAATTGCGGCTGTCCGTAGGGGTTAGGGCTTCTTATTGGGATTTGAATGAAGAGGTATTAATATCACCCCGTGCCCAATTATTATATAAGCCATTAAAAAGTGAACGGGATATTTCCTATCGATTAGCCGGCGGATTGTATTTTCAACCCCCATTTTATCGGGAAATGCGCGGTTTTACTGGGGTTGTGAACACGGATTTGCAGGCGCAAAAATCATTTCATTTAGTAGGCGGTGTTACATTTGATTTTTACATGGGCAAGCGCAACCCGAAGAAATTTAAATTTATTACCGAAGCTTATTACAAGCAATTGTGGGATATGGTATCGTATGAGATTGAGAATGTGCGCATTAGATATTCAGGACAAAATGATGCGGAAGGATATGTAACGGGCATTGATTTTCGAGTAAACGGTGAATTTGTGCCGGGCGCTGAGTCCTGGGTGAATTTGTCGTTCCTGCGTGCGCGCGAGCGCCTGCTGGGCGTCGATCATTTGCGCCGAGAAATCGGGCAGGAGGAAGCAACAGTCGTGCAAGACGTGCCTCGCCCGACGGATCAGTTTATGACGCTTTCCATGTTTTTTCAGGATTACTTGCCCAAGAATGAAAATTTTAAAATGCACCTCAACCTCACGATTGGCACGGGTTTGCCGTATGGTGTACTTGGAAACAATAGAGTTTATCGAAATACATATCGTTTTGATCCTTATCATCGTGTAGATATTGGTTTTTCTGTTGCGTTGTGGGATCGGGCGAATTTGGAAAGCAAGCCGCGTCATCCATTGCGATTTACGCGTGCAGCGTGGTTGAGTTTGGAAGTTTTTAATTTGTTACAAGTTCAAAATCAAGCGGGTAATACCTGGATTAAAACGATTTTCCAACAGCAATACGCCATTCCGAATTATTTGACTTCCCGGCGGATTAATTTGAGGTTGCGCATGGATTTTTAGTGCTGTTTATTAATACTTTGCAAGAATTACTCCTTGATTCACATTAATAACATTAAAACATAAAAATCATGGCACGAAGCACTCCTCCGCCCGAATCCGATGCGCCCAAGCGCATGAGCGCTGTACGAATGTTGCTCATTGGCATCGGCTTATTCTTGTTTATTTCTATTGTTTTACAAACTTGTGGTGTAAATATTATGAGTCGTTCCGACGAAGAAAAATTAATAGACCGCCCTCACTCAGATGATCGAGAAGAGCGGGAGGTGCCCAAAGACTTGGATGTTGAAGAAGATTGAGGTTTTTTATTATGTGATATGATTATAAAATTTATTTTCCAGGGTGATAATGATCGGCAATGTCTTTCTGTTTGGCAGTTTCATAAATATCAAAAAAGACCTGCACGCTTTGCCCAATAAAATTGCTCATTGCATTGCTGAGTACGACAACTCCGATTTTTTCCTTGGGATCAAAGGCAATTTCTGTGCGGAAGCCATTCACAAAGCCGCCGTGATAAATGAGCCGTTTTTGCGGAAAATCCAGCACACGCCAGCCCTTGGCGTACCAGGCGCGGTACATGCCAGTCCAATCGCGCAGTTCGCGAGTGTTAACCCAAATTTCCGGTTTAAACACATCGTCCAATTCCTCCTGATTAATAATTTCCGGGCGATTGCCCATCAAAACTTGTAGCCACTGCGCCATATCTGAAATGCTAGCATTGACGCCTGCTGCCGGAATCACCTCGTAATAATTGCGGGACACTTCAATGGGTTTGTACCCCTGCCCTTTGTAAAACCAGTGCGGACTCGCTACATCTGCGGCGCTGAGCATGCCATGATAACTCGCGGAAGCATCGTGCATACCTGCGGGCGTGAAAATGCGCTCGTTGAGCAGGCGAGTATAACTTTTGCCGGTAGCCGAGTGCAACACATCGCCAATAATGCTATACACAACATTCTGATAATTATAGCGTTCTCCAGGTTTGTCTGCTAATTTTACTTCTTTGAGCTTTGGAAAAATTTGTTCGTAGTACCAGCCACTATTGAGTAAATTAGAATAAGAATGCCGGGGCAGTCCAGTGGTATGGCTCAACACATGCCGCAATGTAATGTTTTCTGCTTGTTCTTTACTTCGCAAAGCAAAATAGGGTAAAAAGCTTACTACTTTATCATCCCAATTCAGGCAGCCTTCGCGAATAAACTGAGCGGTAAGGATGGGTGCAAAACCTTTTGATAAAGAGGCTAAACGAAAGACGGTGTGCGTATCCACACTATCTTTGGTAACGGTATTTTTCACACCAAAACCCTTCAATAATACAATTGTGCTATCTTTTACAATGGCTACCGCCGCGCCAGGCACCTCCTCCGCACGCATAGCACCACGCACATAGGCTTCGTAGCGATCTGATAAATATTGTAAAGTTGGATCTAACTTTGGCTCTTCCTGTTGTACCTTTGCGTGAGAAAACCAACTTGCCAGCCACACGCGGTTATTCGCCAGCACACAACACGACACAATCAAAACCGACACAATCAATAAACGCTTTCCCATTTTGACCGGATTCTTCAATGATTTAAATACTCTAATGTCGCTAAAGTTGAAAAGTAACGTGTTGGAAACGTGAAGTTTTAGGCTTTATTCTCGCAAGATACGTTAAAGTCTTGTTTTTTGTGAACACACAGGGAAGCTAAATTCTGAACTTGTTTAAAATTGACGATTTTATTTAATATGACAGAGGCAATTCGACGCTACATTCTCTTATTCAAGAGTAGATTGTTGAATCTTCCAAAATACGAGAACGTAGGAGCTTAGTTTGAAAAGATATTACGATTTTTCATTAATTTTAAACAAGCTCTCTGTTAATAAACTCCTAAAGTTTGTGTTTTAACAGATTCTGTTAAGAATTTCCTAAACTTTTTCCACTAGGAAAAATTTACAGTTGGGTGCTGTCCAATGGTTGTTTTTTTGCACCCATGGATTTTTATTTTCATAAGAACATCATCAAAAAAGACCATGAAGAAAATTTTATTTTCCACTCTGTTACTATGCGGATTTTTATTTCAAATTGCGGCGCAGCGACCCGCAGGCGGCGGTCCTCCGGGCGGTGGCGCTCCGTCGTCCATCACTGGTAAAATCACCGGGATACTTACAGATTCTATGACCCAAAAACCAGTAGAATTTGCCACGGTTGTGCTTTTTGACACCCGACAAAAAAAACAAGTGGATGGCACGATTACAGACGACAAAGGCGAATTTAAATTTCCTGAAGTAAAGCTTGGCTCCTACGATTTACAGATTTCCTTCCTCGGCTACGCCAATAAAATCATTTCAAACATTACACTTACACCCCAGAAACCAGATATCGTATTAGACAAAGTTTTACTTTCTTCGGAAGGGGTTACTTTGAATGAAATTCAGGTGACTGGACAAGCGGCAGTTGTAGAAAATCAAATTGATAAACTGGTTTATAATGCAGAAAAAGATGTAACGACCATGGGCGGCGATGCCTCCAATGTGTTGCAAAAAGTTCCTTTGCTATCCGTTGATGCGGAAGGCAATGTGTCGCTGCGTGGCTCTTCCAACATTCAAATTCTTATTAACGGCAAGCCTTCTACCATGTTTTCCTCCAACCCGGCGGATGCGCTGAAAACTATTCCGGCGGATCAGATCAAGAGCGTAGAAGTTATCACTTCTCCGACGGCACGATTTGACGGCGAGGGCTCCGGCGGCATTATCAATATTATTACCAAAAAGAAAAGTCTGGAAGGGTTCACCGGCTCTGTCAATGGCAGCGTTGGCAATCGCCAAAATCGCGGCAGCCTCAATCTCAACCTCACGCGCGGGCGCTTTGGGCTCAATTTTAACGGCAGTGGCTGGTATGCACCGGATCGCCCTTCGTACAACGATTATTTTAGAACCACTCAATTGCTGACTGGTCAGGAGAGTACCTTGGAGCAGCATGGCGACGGCGAGAGTAAAAACTTTGGTCCGCGGGTCAATCTGGGCATGTTTTACGATTGGAATGCGTATAACAATATCAGCAGTTCCTTTGGTTTTCGTGGGTTTGGCAGAAGTAATACCGACGTTACCGACGCCATTCGCATTGATCCTTCTCAAAATCTGAATCAAATTTATACCCGCAACAGTGAGTCAGAATCGGTCAACAGTGGCTTTGACTGGAATACCGATTACAAACGCACTTTCAAAAAGCCAGAACAAGCATTAACTATTGGTTTTCAATTAGATATGGATTTTAGCGATTCTGATAACTCCTTCGACCAATCGGGCAATGATGAATCTTTGCGTATTCGCAATTTAAATAAAAATTTAGGGGTGAATGCAGAAATTACTTCGCAGATCGATTATGAGCATCCGTTCAGCAAAGCAGTAAAAATGGAGACGGGCGTGAAGGGTATCATCCGAAACATTGAAAGTGATTTTTCTGCCAGCAATTTTGATTTCAGCAGCCAGCAGTTTGTAGAAAATCCGAATGCTTCTGATATTTTTTATTACGATCAAAATGTTTATGCAGGTTATTTATCTTTTAATATAAAATTTGGTGACAAAACCGGCATGGTAGCGGGCGGGCGTTATGAATATACGAGCATCGGCGGTGAATATGATATCAACGAAACGACTTTTTCTAATTCGTATGGCAATTTTCTGCCAAGCATTATTGTCAGCCAAAATTTGAGTCAAACCACCAGTGTCAAACTTTCATACAACCAGCGCATTCGTCGCCCAGGCTTACGTTTTGTCAATCCTTATGTAGAAGTAGTTGATCCTCTGAATATTAGACAAGGAAATCCAGCCTTGCTGCCGGAGGTTTCCGATCAATTCGAGTTGAACTATTCTACTTTTATCAAAGGTTTGGTGCTGAATGCTTCTGTATTTTATCGGTCAACGGCGGATAATATTGAAAATTTCCTGGAAATCACCGAAGAGGGCGTTTCCGTTTCTACTTATAGAAATATTGGTCAAACCGAATCGCTTGGCGCAAGCTTATTTACTTCTGTTAACATCAAAGAAAAGCTGACCCTGCGTGCCAGTGGCTCTATTTCTTCTTACAATTCACAGGCAACCATCGAAGGCGTTGACTTGAGCCGTACTTCTTATGTTTGGAATGGCAACCTCAACGGCACCTTGACCCTGAAAAAAGGACTAAAGGTGGAAGCTTTTGGTTTTTTCAATTCGCCTCGCCAATCCATTCAAGGCTTTCAGGCTGGATTCTCCATGTTTAGCGCAGGCTTGGTCAAAGAATTTAGCAAACAATTTAGCTTAGGATTGAATATTTCTCAGCCGTTCTCGCGCGACATCAAATTCCGCAATGAAACGGAAGGACCTAATTTTTATCAGGAATCTGTGTTTGGTGTGGCGAGCCGTTCTATTGGTCTGAATTTCAGTTATCGCTTTGGAAAGCTGGACTTCCGTCAGCCGGGCGAACGTGGCGAGCGCAACAACGACCTGAAAAATGACGAGGAGGGTGGCAATATGGGTGGCGGTCGAAATAATCGCTAAAAAATTATAAAAAATACTAATTCAATTTTGAATACGGAAGGTGTTGCCATGAAGCAGCGCCTTTCTTTTTTGTAAAGAAAAGCCAATCCCTACGCCGTTTGGGTTGATTTTAATTTGCACCCGATTACCTTGTTCCTGATAAAATTGACGCACATCTTCATTGTAAAATCGAACTGCTCGTTTTTTAAAAGTGCCGGAAAAAAAGCTAAAAACAATGCCACTTCCTATGCCAATGCCGCCAATTTGCAGCAGATCCGTTCCTAAATGTGGGTCTTGACGTTGCACCAGCAAGCCCGTCAATCCAAACAAGGCGCCAATGCTGTAACTCGCTACGCTAACCTGCTCTGACAAAATCGCTAAATTGATTTGATCGTGTGCAGCCGGGTAATCTGTCATAAACCAGTCCATAACAGAAAGATTTAATTTTTTTCCATCCAACAGATAGGTATAGGCGGGGAAAGTTCGCAGGGTCACAATCGTATCCCGCACGATGCTTTGGTAAGTGCTTTGCGCAAAAGTCATTTTCACAAACAATAAAAAGATAACCAAGGCAAATGTTGTTTTCTGCATAGTTGGCAAATAGCTAAAGGAAAATTGTACAATTTTTCTCAAAGGCTTTCAGCTACATTTCTAAAAGTACAAAAGGTTTAGGAAATTTTTCAACCTCCTAAACCTTCATACATTTTCTTTGCTTCAAATGTTGTATGCCCGACTAATCTTCTTCGCGCCCAGCGCCGCCAGCTGCTGGAGGTGCCATGCGCTCGGTCGTGCCAGCGTTGATGATTTTACCGAAGAAAATGGCATTGGCAAACAACTTATTCGTACCGAACCAAAATGCCCGGAAATTTGGATTGTCCGCAAAATTGATCACTTTCCCGCTGCCTACGCTGCTCACCACCGCAAACGCAGAACTTTTAATCAAATCGCTGCTCTTTTTATTTACGTAGCCAGAGAGCAAAGGGTTCGCCGTATGCACCAAAGGAGTGGCATAAATATTTTTCGCAGGCTCAAAAAATAAATTGCCTTGTCGGAAAACCGGCATCTTTGTTTGGTGGTAGCCAAATGCCAGCGGATGCGACACGTCCACCTGCACTTCAAAAATAGAACCCGGCAATTGATTGGAGCCCATATCTTCTTCAAAATCACCATACGTGCGGCGCTCGGCTTTGGCGTCGTCTTTATCCTGTTTAAATTCCACCGGGCTCAAGCCTTTCCCCTTTAGCCATTGCACAGCACCTTGCATCGCAATCAAAGTACCGCCGTTGCTTACCCAATCGCGCAACTTCTCGACCCCGCTATTAGGAATGGCATTGTAATTGCCATCCGCCAGGATAAGCACATTGTAACGGTTCAAATTTGCTCTGGCAAACGCGGCAATATCAATTTTAGTTGTTACAATATTATAACGTTGATCGAGTAAATGCCAGGCTTCTCCCGCATCTAGCGAATTGACGCCTTCACCAATGACCAGGAGCACTTTGGGTTGCGCTATCAATGCAAAATTGCGGCTTCCCAGGTCAATGCCTTCCGGTGTCAACGCCGTACTAACCGGCACGAGTGTTACGCCGTATTTCGTAGAAGCAGTTTGCGCCAGATTATAAATGTCATCAGCGCTTTTATTTTGATTTTGTACCAATAATAATATTGTGCCTGGAGTATATTTTTGATTATTCAGTGTAAAACCTTGAGTGCCAACCTTTAAACGCACACCATTTCCCAATAAATAATTAGCGACCGCCGGTGCATAATAATTATCCCAGGGAAGTAAATAACCGTAATTGCTTTTTTGCAATGGAGTTGCCGTTTTTAATGCCAGAGTGGACTCTACCCGTTTACCTTTCAAACTCGCATCGGAAGTGGTTCCATAAGGTAAGTTGAACGCCATCGGCATCGTCCAACTGGAAATATCATAAAACAGACTATCGTCAAATTTTAATTGCGTTTCAAAAATACCCCGAATTAAACGATATTGAGTTTGGTCAGTCGGCACTACATAAGCCTTTCCTGCTGTAAAGTTTTGATTATTTGCCGATGTATTTTTTCCCAATTCGTACACTTCTATCTGATGTTGCAACAAAATGTCAATAAAACTTGCGACACGCGCTGGATCGTATGCATCGCCAAATACATAGCCACGCACGCCCTTGCCACGCGCCTCGGTGAGGGCAGTTTGATAAAATTGGCGCTGAAATTCCAAAAAGTCCTTGCGCATTTCTACTAAAGCTTTATGCGTAGAAAGTGCCGTAACTACTTGATTGCGAATGGTAAATGGAAATTCTAACAATCCATTGGCGCTCTCCTGCAAGTGCCCGCGCGAGCTGGCTTGCTCAAATAAAATACCGATGGCGCCATTCGCATCGGGGTAAGTGGAGCCTTTGCCATAATAAAAATCGTCGTAGCCTTCTTTGGTAAAATAAGCGGAGCCAATTTTATCCAGCGCTGCGGCATGATAATCGCCCATTTTGCCCGTCAGTTCCTGGTTGCGCGGCGGCGTGATCGGGTTGGTACGTGCGGGTACACCCGGCATAAAGAAAAACGTAGCATCAGTGCCTTGCTCATGGTGATCCGTCAGCACGTTGGGTTTCCATTGATGAAACGTTTTGATACGACCCTGACTTTCAGGATGTTGCACAGGAAGCCAGTCGCGATTCAAGTCAAACCAGTAGTGATTCGTGCGCCCGCGGGGCCAAGCTTCATTGTATTCGCGATCATCAGAAATCCCCGTCAGATTATTGTTTTTATGCTCATTTGCCCAACTGGCAAAACGGTTGAACCCATCAGGATTAAAGCACGGATCGAAAATAATGACCACGTCATTCAGCAATTTTTCCACTTCCGCGCCTTTGCCGGCAGCCAAGTAGTACGCCACCAGCGGCGCAGCATTGCCACCACTTGGTTCGTTGCCGTGAATGCTAAAACCTTGATAAAGAACAGCTGGCATATTAGAAATATCCAAACTACCTGAACGATTCGGATCTGTCAATGCCACATGTTGCTGGCGAATGTTCTCCAGGTTCCGATGATTCTCTGGCGAAGTGATGTACAAATGCACCAAAGGGCGATGCTCATACGTACGTGCGTACTCCACGAGCTTGATGCGCTGCGGAGCCGCTGCCGCCAACGCCTTCATGTACTGGTACTGCAAATCGTGACTCAGGTGCCACTCACCAATTTGAAAACCAAAAAACTGCTCTGGTGTGGGTACATTGGCATCATACGCCATTTCCGGTAGGTAATAATTCAAAGGCTTTTTCAGCGAAACTTTTTGTGCAAAGCCTTGGAAAACAAGCAATAATGTAAAAATAAATAATAAATGTTTTTTCATACAAATCAAGCTTAGTTTGGAATGAATATGGATAGTTTTTAAATTTTCAACTTCTGGTTTCAAAAATCCCGTTTACTGCCTGTTTGACAAAATAAATGAAGAACTTTTTCAATGGAATGAAAATGTTAATCTGAAAAATAGCTTCAAGAAAAATCGGCTGTGCCAATTAATAACATTTTAGAAGTGATCTGACGAGTGGTGAGGCGTTTTGATAACCAAGCTATGGTAATGTGAGTTATGAATAACTGAAATGTATTATATTGATACATATTTGATAAAATCTGGATTCAACAAAAACGACAGCGAAGCCAAACGCACCGATGAACTGATGGAGCGCGGCGTGCCAAAATCCGATATTGTGCTGGGCTTTCCGCATCCTTCGGTGCGGGGGTATTCGGGGTTTGCGGTGGCGTAAGGTGGTTGTTTATTGTCTATGCTCGCCATGAACGGAGGCGTAATACCAGGAATAACATTCTTCTGTTTTAACTAAATAACTGCATAATAACTTCTTCTTTTGAGATTTTTTGATGATTGGCAACTGTTGATAAAATGCCTGAAAGCGTACCAACTTTGAGTGGACTATGATTGGGAATGGTAAGGTGGTGCTCGCTGGGTGCTTGTGTCGTCAAGCGAATGTGGCTGCCCTTTTGGCGCGTGATTTCATATCCATATCTTTTCAACTTATTAGCTAATTGTGCGCCTGTAAGGTCTCGTGGAATTTTCATACGGCTAAAAATTCCTCCTTTATATAATGCAGCCGAATGACACGCGGAGCTTGATTATCTTCAAAATGACAAAGCACCGCTTCTTTAATATTTGCTTTCAGTTCGTCCAAAGTGTCGCCATCTGTGAAAATAGCTTCACCAAGCGCCTTGGCGCTATAGCCACCCTCTGGCGATTCTTCTATTATAAAAATAAGTTCGTTCATGCGAAAAGATTTGAATAGATAACAGCTTTTACAAATAAAGGGTTTACAAAGAGTAGTCTTTAATCACCCAAGCCTCCTTTTCTAAAATGGTTTTTACTTGCTGATGAAAAAATCTTGGGCTGCCATACATTCTTCGGTGCGTGAGTATTCGGGGTTTGCGGTGGCGTGAAAACTATATACATCGGCAGGTATAAACAGTTAGGAGCGGGTGACTGGCAGGGCTAAAAATGCATCTCCTTTTTATTAAAGATAAAATACCCTCCCTTACTAAGGGATAGGAGGGTATTTCAAACCACATATTTGTTTATTGTAACACTAACCTTAACTCATATAACGGTTCGTTGTTGATTTGCAAAACGGCTATGTAATATCCTTTGACCTCATTACTAATATCTATAATCAATTTATAATCTCCCTCCAGTTGCCAGTCATTAACAAGGGTGCGGATCAAATGTCCATTACTGTTATAGACCGATAATACTACTTTGCTTGCTCGGTAGAGATGATAAGAAAGTGTTGTTTTGCCGTCAAAGGGATTGGGGAAGCTTTGAAGTTGAGGATCACATGCTTTGGACTGGATCGGCTCTCGGCTAGAAACAGTGATGTCACTTTTTTCTACTTTGTTTAAATACGTACCCGATCCAAAATTATTCATTACACCGCCAATTACATAAACGGTATGTCCATCTGTACTAATAGCGCCCAATTCCCGGCGCGGAGTAATCATCGAAGTAGTTGGCATCCAAATTCCAAGCGCTGGATCAAAATATTCTACTGTGTTCAAATAAGGGATAGTAAAACTTTTAGCGCCACCAAATACATATAGATGACCGTTAATTGTTTTCATGGCATGAAATCCTTTTTCGGTCAGCATGGTAGCCGGGCTAAGTGTCCAGCCATTTGCAGGATCGTAAATTTCCATAGTATTTTCAGCGGTTGTTTCATGTCCACCGCCAGTTACATAAATTTTTCCATTTAGCGTGTCGGCGGACAAGCCTGCTCGTCCAATCAACAGTGGATAAGTCGTTTCCCATGTTTTGCTAATAGGATCAAATATATCTACTATTTTGGTTGATTGTAATTTATCGTCACCGCCGATGATATATATCTTCCCATTCAATACCACTGTAGTAAACCATGCTTTAGGAACTGGCATATTTCCAATTGTATCAAACACATTAGTAACAGGATTATACTCCATAATCTCCGTGCGATAAACAAAATCGGGATGGCTGTGACCGCCAATCAGGTATATTTTGTCATTCAATACTTCTACGGCAATAGCTTCTAGTGAATCCGGAAGTTTTCCTACGGAAGTCCAGTCTTCCATTGCAGGATCGAAAACCAAAATGTCATCCGAAGAAATAATTTCGTTTATTTTTCCTCCAAATACGTAAATTTTACCGTTCCATACCACGGGATCAATTGCAGCTAATGGCATTGGTAAATTCTTTTGTGTGATCCATTCCCCAATTTGGGCGATACAAAAGATGGGAGACAAAAAAATTAACAATGCCATTAAATTAGTCATTGGTTTGAAAAAAAATGGCTTTTTCATCTCGTTTTTTTTGTTAAAGTAGCCTTATTGTCATAAAATTGCAATGATCTTAATCACCAGCTAAGTCAGTAAAGCAAACGCATTGTCGTTTCATAGCCACGTTGAAAATAAAATATAAAGCGCCGCCCCAAATTCCTCCAGGACGACGCTTCTTATTTCAATCTTCAATTATTTCGTACTTCCAACTTCGTACCTCGCACTACCCTTCCAACTCTTCCTGTTCAATCTCCACCTCCTCCGGCTGCCGGAACACCACCACCCCATCAAACACATCCAAAATCACGTGGCTATTCGGTTGCACCTTGCCTTCGAGCATTTGCTTGGAGAGCGCGTTGAGCACTTTTTTCTGCACCACGCGTTTGAGCGGGCGCGCACCAAATTCAGGGTTGTAGCCTTCTTCGGCGAGCCAGTCGAGCGCTTCGGGCGTCACGTCGAGCGTGATTTCCTGCTGTTGGAGCATGTCTTGCAACTGCTTGATTTGCAGGCGGATGATGGAGCGGATGTTCTTCGCGGTGAGCGGTTGGAACATAATCACTTCGTCAATCCGGTTCAGGAATTCCGGGCGCACGGTTTGCTTCAGCATTTCAAACACCAGATTTTTGGTCTTTTCTACCACTTCGTCCTGGTCAAGCTCGGTCATGCGCGAGAAATTTTCCCGAATCATGTCCGAACCGATGTTGGAAGTCATAATCACAATGGTATTTTTGAAATTCGCGGTGCGACCTTTGTTATCGGTCAAGCGACCGTCGTCTAAGACTTGCAGCAAAATATTGAACACATCCGGGTGCGCTTTTTCAATTTCATCCAACAACACCACGGAGTACGGCTTGCGGCGCACGGCTTCTGTTAACTGCCCGCCTTCGTCGTAGCCCACGTAGCCGGGAGGCGCACCCACGAGGCGCGACACCGCATGGCGCTCCTGATACTCGCTCATGTCAATGCGCGTCATCAGGTTTTCGTCGTTGAACAGCACTTCGGCGAGGGCTTTTGCCAATTCGGTTTTACCAACACCCGTCGTACCGAGGAACAAGAACGACCCAATAGGACGCGTGGCGCTCGACAAACCCGTGCGGCTGCGGCGAATGGCGTCCGCCACGGCTTCCACGGCTTCATCCTGACCGACCACGCGCTTGTGCAATTCGGCTTCGAGGTGCAGCAGCTTCTCGCGCTCGCTCTGGAGCATCCGCGTCACGGGCACGCCCGTCCACTTGCTCACAATTTCGGCGATGTCTTCGGCGTCCACTTCTTCTTTCACGAGCTGGCGACCGCTGGCTTGCATTTCCTGCAATTTGC
>CAZFBN010000042.1:0-37318 GCA_964517145.1 uncultured Saprospiraceae bacterium | reverse complement strand
ACGGTTCATTTATTGACTGATATTAAAGTTTTTTATCAATTTTAAACAAGTTCAATATTAATGAAAACTTAGTTAATGGAAATAGGGAATGTTGGAATTTTGGAATACAGGCTCCTGCGTTTTCCATAATTCCATTCTCCAACATTCCATTATTCCAATATTCCAATAAAAAATGCCAAAGAAAAAACCACAACAAGGAGAACCCGAGGTACACGAAGAACTCAAAGGTTTTGATATTAAAATCAATGAGTTTGGTGAAATTATTTCCAATTATAAGGTAGATAAGCTGAACGAGTTTTTGAATGAAAATGTGGACGACAAAAAGCTACGCGAACGGCGACATGACGAAGCAACAGACGAAACCGAAGCAGCGGAAGAAAACTAATTTTTTACTTGAAAATGTTGATTCACAGCACTTTTGTAAAATTTGACCGTTAAAATGCCGCCCCGATTGACGAGATTTTAATATTTTGTGTCGAAATATGGACAATAGGCAATAGCGTTTGAACGATTGACCTCTTAGGATCGTCCAAAACTACTTTCTAAAGTCTAATAGTAAATGTTTCAACCAATTATAATTACCAAAACCGATTATCCCATGAATGCTTACAATTGCCCGATGGACGCGGCGCAGCCCTTCATCCGTTCATCCATTCCCATTACACATTTCTGGAATTTAATTGTCCCAACTTCGTAAACTCAAACGAATAAGGCATTGCTAAAAAAAAAGAGAAAACTCCTCATTTCATCAAAATGAGCCAATTATGAATCAATTCATCTACTTACGCACTATTCTTCTTCTTTTTTCTGTGCTGTTAGGGGGGCTTGCTTTGCAGGCAGGCACCGAGACAGACAAACCTGGGAGGCAACTAGCTATCGTGCCAGTTTTCATTGATACGGAACCAGAAGATACAACAGTCAATTGTGTGGATAGCATTCCCGCGCCCATTTCCCTCCGTGCTACGATCAATGGCATAGAAACTATGATCGCACCTGTGGACAACCCCGCTGCCAATACACTGAATCGCTGCAATGGCGGTGTCATCACGCGGCGTTGGATTGCGGTGGATATGATGGACAACTCCGCCGATACGCTGGAGCAGTTCATCACAGTTGCGCCTGATACGCTTGACCCAAAGCTGCCTGTCGGCTTTGATTTGAATAAAACGGAGCAGTGCGACACTGCCAGTTATTTGGCGTGGATCAACTCGGCGAGGTTAGCCATTGCAACAAATGCTATAGATTGTAATTTGGATTTGGCAAATTCAAGTGACAATGCGCCCGGCTCGTTCGACGCAAAGTGCGACTCATCAGTGGTAGTCACCTTTACCATTCGGGATGCTTGTGGCAACGCTACTACCTTTTTAGCGACTTATACCGTCATTGATACCAAAGCTCCTGTATTCGTAGGCTTGCCGATGGATTTTCAGGATTCTATTGCAGTAAGCTGTTCTAATCCGGTTATTCCCGCTGCGCTTACGCTGACGGCGCAAGACAATTGCACGCCTAATTTGACCGTCAGTTTTCAACAGGTGAGTGGACAGGATACCGTAGGCTGTTCAAAATATAATTATGTCATTGTGCGCACGTGGAGTGTTACAGATTCTTGCGGCAATGATACATCCCTTGTTCAACGCATTTATGTACGAGATACGGAGCCGCCTACCTTTACCGTACCAAAGGATTCAACCATCTCTTGTACAAAAAATGCGACTGATTTGATGGTGACGGGCAACGTAACCGGAGTAAGCGATAATTGCACTCCTACGGATTCTTTGGTCATTTCTTATGTTGACATTCGGATAGATAGCATTTGTCCGTTTGAATTTAGTATTCAGCGCACCTGGACCGTGCGGGATTTTTGTGGCAATGTGAGTACAAAAATCCAACAGATTGATGTTGTGGATGACCAATTGCCCACTTTTACGGTGCCAGCCGATACAACTGTGGCTTGTAGCCAAACGCCTTCGCCTACCGTGACGGGAATGCCCACGGATGTTGATGGCAAATGTGATGCAAATCCTGCCGTGACTTTTGAAGATGTCATCGAAGCTGGGTCTTGTATCAATTCTTTTACCGTGAAGCGAACCTGGATAGTCACAGACGCCTGCGGCGGCAAAACTTCCAAGCTACAAACCATTGTAGTGGTAGATACGCTGAAACCTGTGCTGAGTGGGCAGGCGCAAGATTTGCAACTGGTATGTGACAATGCGCTGGATGCCGCAACGGCTTTTAACAACTGGATCAATACACGTGGCGGTGTGACGGCGGCAGACAATTGCACGGGAGATGATGCGTTGGTTTGGAAAATTGTAGAATCTGGTACTAACAATCCCGCAAATCTGCCAGATTTGATTTGCCCGGCTCCCGACAGCATTATTCGTCATTTGACGGTGGATTTTATTGTAACCGATGAATGTGGCAATGCCGATACTACAACTGCCAGTTTTAATGTGATTGATGACATGGCACCGCGGTTAAGCAATTGCCCTCAAGATACTGCTGTAGCCGCTGATCCGGGCGATTGTGCGGCAACGTTTGTGTTACAACCGCCGGTGATTGAAGAGGAATGTTTTACGGCTGCGAATGTTGAAGATATAACTATTTCTGCGGATATTACATCCAATGCGCAAGCAGGACAAGAAGGCGATACACCCGTAAATCCAGTCGTTTTAGAATTTAACTTTGCTACTACGCCACCTATTAATGCGGTGAACAATGCAACACTCCGAATCGATTTGAATCAAATTGATGCAGAGGCAGCAGAAGAGTTTTTTAATATTTTAGGCGAAGATGGGACTTTGCTTGGAAAAACGAGCCTTTCGGATGCGCAATGCGACACTTCGATTACCAATTTGACGCTTACACCTGCGCAGTTCAATCAATGGGCGGTGGACGGAAAAATTCGGATTCAGTTGATGCCAAATATTCCAGCCAATCAATCAGGCAGCTTTGCGATTAATGCAATTTGCAATCCTGCAAGCACGGCAGTAGGGCGTTTGCAGGTACAAACAAAAAATTATGATAATCTTACGTACGAATATCGCATCAATGAGGCTGCCAGAGTGTCCGTCAGCCCAATTGCGCCAGTGACTGTTACGTTGGAGCCGGGTGAAAATGTAATCACTTATTATACAACGGATTGCTCCGGTTTAACCGACAGTTGCTCATATACGGTAAAAGTAGAAGATCGCGAGCCACCTGTGTTGACTTGTCCTCCAAATATTCTGGTCAGCTTAGATTCTAACCAATGTGTAGCGCCAATCAAGTTGCCATTGCCGCTGGGCGTAACGGATAATTGTTCGGCAGGCATGAATTATGAAGTTAGCCTGCCCAGCAGTTTGCAAGATGCGTATTTGACTTTTAATCTGGATCCGAATTTAAATACCTATCAGGCAAACGCACGCACTTACACGTTCACCAATGTGGCAGCTAATTCGATTGGAGATGCGACTTTAACGCTGGACGTGCTGGGCGATTTTAATACCAATGGTGCCTTTATGCGAATTATTGGTGAAAACAACAGCGTTTTAGGCATCACGCCAATTGGCTTGTCCGATTGTTCCACGCCTGGTCAATTTGCAGTCATCATTCCAAAAGATACCATTAACAAGTGGGCAGCGGATGGAAGTGTACAAATTCTGTTGCAACCCAACGTCATTACCGTTCCGCCAGGGGTGGCTGGCGATGGCATTAATCCGTGCGACCCTGCCAAAGTCGAAATGAATGGCGGTATTGATAGTACCAGCTTTGCTCTGGTAACCTTGGCTTTCGATCAATTGACCCCATCTTTTTATACAACGGGCGCTTTGACAACGCCTTTAACACCCATGACGCCGCCAGTTATTACGCCAACCCTGGATTTTCCAGTAGGCGAAACGCAGGTATTTTATATTTTAAAAGACGACAGCAACAATGCGGATACTTGTTCTTATACCATAAAAGTAGAAGACAAACAAAAGCCAATAGCGCGTTGTCAGCCGACTACCATTTTTATTAATCCTTCCGGATTGGAGGTGGAAACTGTGTCCGCTACGGTGATTGATGCGGGGAGTACCGATAATTGTATGATTGACACCATGTTTTTAACGCCCAATACGTTCAATTGCGCACAAGCGGAAACCAACGCAATGGTCACGCTGACCGTAGTGGATGTGGCTGGAAACATGAATACTTGTGAGTCATTGGTGCGTATCGAAGCGGAAGAACCAAAACCTACTGCTAATAGTGGATTGTGTGGCGGTGATACTTTATTTTTATTTGCCAATCCACCGGTTGCAACGGGCGGTATTATTTATACTTATAATTGGACAGGACCCAATGGGTTCTCCTCGACTGTGCAAAATCCAAAAGTACCAAATGTCAGCTCTACTAATGCAGGTACATATCGGGTAGAAGTTTCAGGTATAACAGGTTGCAAGTCAGTGGGTACGGTGCAAGTTGCCATCGAAGATTTGCCTTTGACACCTTCTGTGGTAACGGCTGCGAATGTTTGTTTGAACCAAGATATTGTATTAAACTCTTCCGTAGTGCCGACGGGTACAAATGTGACCTATCGATGGTATCGCGGTGCGCCGCCGAGCGGCACGTTAATTGGGACGACTGCGGTTCCGGCATTTACCATTCCACAGCCACACGCGCCTGGTGCCAATAGCTATTACCTGACCATTGAAGCGGACGGATGCTTGTCGGCACCTGCTGCGCCGTTCACCGTTACAGCGAATAGCATGCCAACTGCAGTTGTCAATGATACCTTGATTACCGTTTGTGAAGGAGGCAATGTAACGTTGGGAACGTTGGTTGCTGGTTCTGGTATTACCTATCAATGGACGGGTCCGAACAACTATAACTCAACCAATCAGCTACCGCCAGTGATTACTGGCATTACACCAGCAGGCGGCGGTGTATATAGTTTGGTTGTGCTGCGCAATGGCTGCCCATCCGCACCAGCGTTTACGGTCGTGAATGTAAAACCCAAACCGCAAGCTCCACAGCTTACCAATTCAGGAGCAGTGTGTGAAGGTTCGAATGTCACGTTGTCCACAACGACGACCGGTGCCTCCATTTATCATTGGATTTCGCCTACTTTGCAAGAATTTCCGACCACTGCAAATACGTATGTCATTGCCAATGCCACAGTTGCGCAATCAGGTTCCTGGCGGCTATTTGTAACACAAAACGGGTGTAATTCAGACTTGTCCGGATTTACGCCGGTGGTGGTCAATCCTGTTCCAACAGCAATTGCTTCCGCCAATCCGAATCAAGTTTGCGAAGGGGGTGAACTGCGCTTGTTGTCTTCGCCAACGCTGAGCGATGCCCAATATATTTGGACGGGTCCGAATGCTTATGTGGCTGCTTCGCAAAACCCTCCACCGCTCACGAATATGATGGAGAACCGCGAAGGCAATTATCGGGTCATCATTAGAACCCAGGCAGGCTGCGCCGATACTGCAACGGTCAATGTTGAGGTATTAAAAGGTGTAACCGTTTCGGGTGTGAGCAATAGCGGGCAAAGCTGCTTGCTGGGTCCGACAGATATTAAACTTTTTGCTACGATATTACCTCCTGATGATGGCACTTATACTTACAGGTGGACAGGACCAGGTGGATATGTTTCTACCGATAGCACCGCTTTGATTCCAAACGCAACAGAAGCCAATAATGGCAATTATCAACTTGTGGTTAGCAATGGGGAAGGTTGTTCGTCTCAACCTAAAACCACTATTGTCAATGTGAACTTGCCGCCTGCTACGCCATCCGTGCCAATGATCAGCGCCAGTACGCCCGGTCAGCTTTGTGAGGGCAAGCCCGTTACCATTATCACCACTGCTGTGAGCGGTAGTTCGGTCAATTACCTCTGGAAAACGCCGAAAGGCAATATTGTCACAACAACCTCTGCGTTGAATTTGACCAATCCTACTGCGGCTGACAATGGGTTGTATTCTGTTTTTGTGATTGTAAATGGGTGTAGCTCAAAAGAGTCAGGACAAATTAGCCTCGATATTAATCCTACGCCTCGTATTTTTGCGAGCAGTAATAGTCCTGTTTGTACTTCGGATACTATTCAATTGAATGCTACTTTTATACCTGGCGCCACTTACAGTTGGTTTGGACCCAGCGGGTTTACTTCAGCGCAAATGAATCCACCTGTGTATCCTGGTAGTGCAGCCATTCACAATGGTTTTTACAAAGTATTTGCAATATTAAACGACTGTGTTTCTAATGTAGATTCGGTGCAAGTACAGGTAAATGCGCGACCAGGAAGACCGACCATCAGCAACAGCGGTGCGCTTTGCATTGATGAGGAAGGTGCTGCGCTGCGCTTGCGCGTATCGAGTAATGCAGCGGCAGAAGCCAGCTATGTATGGTACAACCAGGAAGGAGATACGCTGGGTGTGACTCAAACCCCAAATTTTGACATTACAGAATTTACCGATTATACAGATGGCAATTACTTGTTTACCGCTGCCGCTAGTTTAAATGGGTGCAGTTCCGCTCTATCCTTGCCTACTACGGTGGCGATCAACACTATCCCGAACGAACAGGCTTTTGCAGGAACAGATCAGTCTATTTGTGAAGTAAGCAATATTGCATTGGCGGCGCGGCAACCTACGACAGGCTCCGGAAAATGGACGCTCATAAAAGGCGATACTACCAGTGTGCGGTTTACCAATGCGTTCAACCCCACTTCGACTATCAGCGGTCTGCAAGGAGATTCCACTTATCTGTTCCAATGGACGCTTTCCAATGGCGTTTGTCAAAACTATGATGCAGACACGGTGAAATTTGACCTCATTCCTGTGGAAGTGCCCATGCCTGGCAATGATACCCTGGTGTGTGCTACCGACCGGATCAATTTGAATGCGATTAAGCCCGCTACCGGACAAGGACAGTGGTCGCAATCTACCGCACAGGCTGCTTTGGGTATTAAAATTGTAGAAACAGGCAACCCGGCAACCGTGGTTCAAGGCTTGCAAGCTGGCAATATTTACGAATTTACCTGGAAAATTGTGGGCGGATGTGGAGAAATGGAATCCAGCGTATTTGTGAGCACTTCCGACACGGAGCTATTTGCAGGTGAAGACAAAATTGTCTGCAACGATCAGGGCACTGCAACATTAGATGCAGCGAATCCAGCTATTGTCAGCTTTGGTCAATGGAGCTCGCCCGATCCAAAAATTCGTTTTTCCAATAGCCGCAATCCAAAAGCAACGGCTTCTAACCTCGTTCCAGGCGAGAATCTTTTCATTTGGACTATTGATGATGCGCTTTGCGGAAATGCCGGTCGGGATACCGTTGTTATCAATTACAAAGAAAATCCAAAAGCTGTAACAGATGTCATTCCAGTGGAATTTGGAAAAGCTACCCCACTAAATGTGTTAGAAAATGACCTGACGCCCGAAGGTACAACCTTGCTCATTGTATCGCTGCCGTCCAGAGGAAAAGTGGAAATGCAAGCGGATAGTACCATCGCTTACACACCAGGGATCAACTTTGTTGGTAAAGATGAGTTAACCTATGAAATTTGCAGCGACGGGTGTCAATGTTCTACTGCAAAAGTAACGATCAACGTGGGTGAAGATGCAGCGTGTGCGATTCCATCCATTATCACGCCGAACGGAGATGGTATCAACGATTTGTTTGTCATTCCTTGCTTTATTGATGATACGAACTATCCAAATAGCCAGATTTCTATTTTCAATCGCTGGGGCGACGAGGTGTACCGTTCGGAAATTCCTTATCGCAACACCTGGGACGGTACATTCAACGGAGAGAATTTGCCGGTTGGAACTTATTTTTATATTGTCAATCTGGGTGACGGCAGTGAAAACAGAACCGGATTCGTGATGATACAACGATAGAATGAATGTTGCTGATAATTTGTACAGGAGTCATCCTGAGTTTTGGGATTCGGGCTATCTAAAATCATTAAAAAGCAGGATGACTCCTATGCCCTCTTCAACCGATTAAAAAACTTAAAAGATGAAATTCATTTTTACCATTCTTATAAGTGTTGCTTTGCTTACGTCGCTACGTGCGCAGCAGGAAGAGCAATATACTCAATTTATGTATTACAAATTGGGCTTTAACCCTGCATTTGCAGGCAAAGACGGCTCACCAAGCGTCGCTGCGCTGGCAAGGGTACAATGGGTAGGATTTGAAGGAGCGCCTCAAACGCAGTTGGTAACTTTTAACACACCAGCGCTCAACGGGCGCGTCGGCATTGGTGGTACGATTGCTCGGCAAACCATTGGCGTGACCAATAACTATACAGCCGATGCAAACTATGCCTATCATTTGCGCCTTGGCAATGGTACGCTCGGCATTGGCGTTCAGGCATCGGTACGGTTGCTACGTATCAATTTTTCAGAAACAGTTGGTACCCAGCCAATTGAAGATGACCCTTCGATACCTATGAGCGACCGCAGTCGTTACCTGCCCAATTTTGGAGCAGGGCTGTATTATGAGTCTAAAAACACCTACGTCGGGTTTTCCATTCCACGATTGCTCGAAAACAACATCAATCTGGCGAGCAGCGGTGGCAGACTTTCCAAGGAATTTCGACACTTTTATATGATGGGCGGCGTTAATATTGCATTAGGTGACAATGTAGAGATGCAGCCACAAGTGCTTTTGAAATATGTGAGCGGCGCGCCGTTTGACGCAGATGTCAATATGAATTTTGTTTTTTTTAATAAATTTACCACTGGGGTTTCTTATCGCATCGGCGGCTCTAACCGCACGAACGCAGGCGAATCTGTTTGCTTGCTTTTGGGAACCCGATTAACCGAACAGCTGATTTTTGGAGCAGCCTACGACATGACACTATCCGAATTGAAAAATTACAACAGCGGCACTTTTGAAGGCGTATTGCGATTCTCGTTCAATGGCAGAAAAGAACGACCCGGAGATTTTGAAGATCCTCGTTTTTTCTAGTGAAAATAGCTCTTACAACCATTTTTCTTGCAAGCCAGCAGGATCATTAGTTTTGAATATTGCCCTATGAAAAAAATGATTGTTGCTACGGTTTTGACCGTGAGTTTAATTTGTTGTGGCTATGCACAGCAAAAGTCAGACATTGTACAAGTGCCTCAAAATGTGACGCTTACCAATTGCGCTTCTATCAATACGGCTGCGTTAGAGTTTTCACCTGCCTTTTATCAAAATGGGTTGGTGTTCGTATCTTCCCGCTACAGAAATGGTCCTGTGGACGAGCGCTTGGGCGAAACTTTTTTTGAACTGTTTTATGCTGACCTGGATCCCAATGGCATGCCATTGAAAACGCAAGCTTTGTCGCTGGAAATCAATTCTCAGTTGCACGAAGGACCCGTTACCTTTAGCCGCAAAGGCAATTTGATGTTTTTCACGCGCAACAATCAAACGGGCGGCGTGGCGCGCACAGATCAGCGTGGCAAAGTTGGTTTAAAAATTTACCAGGCACAAAAAGGCTATTACGACTGGGAAAATGTGGAGGAATTGCCATTCAACAGTGATAATTATTCCTGCATGCACCCAACCCTTTCGCCCGATGGCAATAAGTTGTTTTTTGCAGCGAATATGCCTGGCGGATATGGCGGTCGGGATTTGTATTTTGTTGAAAAGAAAAATGGAGCTTGGTCGAAACCCGTCAATTTGGGTCCTGATGTCAATACCGAAAAAAATGAAGCTTTTCCCTTTTTTCACGAAAGTGGCGTGTTATTTTTTGCATCCGATGGTCATCCTGGCTACGGTGCGTTGGATTTGTTTATGATTGACCTAAGCAGCCGTATTTGGGGGAAGGTGACGAATCTTGGAAAGCCTTTTAATTCTTCGCAAGATGACTTGGGGTTGATTTTGAACGCCGAAGGCACGCGCGGCTATTTTTCTTCTAATCGCGAAGGCGGCGTTGGCAAGGACGACATTTACTTTTTTGAAGCGCCGGTGGGGCTGAGTGGCTTGACGGTGAAAACCAAAGTAACGGCAGCTTTATCGGTTTATGATGCTACCAACAGTCGTCGAATCCAGAGCGCGTCGGTGCGTTTGTTTGAAGTTTCAGAGGATGGTTTGCTGGCAAATGAGCAATTGTACGACGTGCAGTTGGAGCCTTCCGGTAAAAATCCTGGGGAGTTGGTGATGAAAATGATTCGTAAAGATGAAGATGACCTGGGAGAACCGCATTTTTATACTGGTCGGAATGGAGACGTGGTGTTGCCAATGGAAGAAAACAAAAATTATGTGATACTGGTGTCAAAAAGTGGTTACAGAAGTCAGGAAGTGAAGTATTCCACCAAAACAATGGGCATTCCTCGCCCAATCGAAGTAGTGCTGCAACCCAGTAATTGTCTGGAACTCAAGGGAACAATATTGAGTGAAAAATTCAATCGCCCCATTGCAAATGTGCGGGTCAGGGTGCAAAACACCTGCACCGGTAAAGAGGAAATTGTGACGACCAACATGGAAGGCAAATTTGAAGCTTGTTTAGAAATCGGGTGCGATTTTACAGTCATAAGCGAGCGGTATGGCTACACGCAAGGCTACACGCAAGTTTCTACGGTGAAAATTAGAGGCAGCCGCTCCGAAGAAATCACGATGCAAATGACGCCCACCACGGATGAGGTGATTTGGGAACCGCTCCAGGAAGGTACAACTATTATGCTGGAAAATATTTATTACGATTTTAATAAATCTGCCATCCGTACCGGTGAAGATCGGGAGTTAGAATCGCTGGCGCGCTTGATGAATTTGTATCCGAGCATGGAAATTGAATTGGCAGCGCATACTGATAGCCGGGGTGACGAAACGTACAACTTTGACTTGTCGCTCAAAAGAGCAGAGTCTGCCAAGGAATTTTTGATGAGTCGGGGCATTGCTGCCAATAGGATCAAGGCGATTGGCTACGGCGAGTCGCAGCTGCGGAATCATTGCAAAGATGGAGTGGAATGCACCGAAGACGAGCACGCGTACAACCGGCGCACCGAAGTACACATTCTGCATATTGACAAGCCGGTGACGGTGGAATACGAAAAAAGCGGTGCGAAGAAAAATTGAAAATAGGGCAAGTAGAATGGATTATTTTTAACCCAAGTACATGGTAAGATTGTTTAATGCAAAAAAGTAATCCATGCTCAATGCCCAATGGTTGGATGCGCTCCGGTTTGCCAGCAAATTTACCCCGCGCCGCGCCTGGAATGCTGTAAAGGTCGTACTCTCGTACTACTTCGCCAAGTGGAGCAAGCGCCCGATTCAATGGGGCTTACCCATCACCATTTCTTTTGAGCCCACTACCGCCTGCAATCTGCGTTGCCCGGAATGCCCCAGCGGCTTGCGCGCTTTCACGCGTCCGACAGGCAACCTGCGCGAGGATTTTTTTCGCAAAACGATGGACGATTTGTACCGGGATTTAACCTGCCTGATTTTTTATTTTCAAGGGGAACCCTACATCAATCCCAAATTTTTAGAAATGGTGCAATACGCACACACCAAAAAAATTTATACCATCACTTCTACAAATGGGCATTTTTTAAACAGCGAAAACGCGCGGAAAACAGTAGAATCGGGCTTGGATCGGTTAATCATTTCGGTAGATGGCACTACCCAAGAAACGTACGAGTCTTACCGGAAAGAGGGAAAACTGGAGGTGGTGCTGCAAGGTGCCCGCAATGTGATTCATTGGAAAAAACAATTAAAATCGCATACGCCATATGTCGTTTTTCAGTTTTTGGTGGTGCGCCCCAACGAACATCAAATTCCTGAAATTCATCGCCTGGCAGCGGAAATCGGCATTGATGAAGTGAAATTGAAAACGGCGCAGGTTTACGACTTTGAGCATGGAAATCCGCTCATTCCAACCCTTGACCGTTATGCCCGCTACGCCCGCCAGCCGGATGGCACTTACCGCATCAAAAATGAACTGCTCAATCATTGCTGGAAGCTTTGGCATTCCTGTGTTATTACTTGGGATGGCATCGTGGTGCCCTGTTGCTTTGACAAGGACGCGCTGCATCGGCTGGGTGATTTGAAAAAAATGACCTTTCGGACGCTTTGGCAAGGAAAAAGTTATCAACAATTTCGCACACAATTGTTAAAAGGAAGAAAAAATATTGACATCTGTACCAATTGTACCGAAGGGTGCAAAGTTTGGGTTTAAAAATCGGCGTAATTACAAAAATATTTTATTTGAATAAATAGTGCTTTTTTGAAATATAACATGGTTTATCCACGCCTTTTTCACACTTACCAACATCATATTCACAAAAACCGAATTATTATTAACTATATATCTAAGTTTTATAAAAATAAATATTTGAATTAACGTACAGTTAAACTTGCTTTTTAAAAAAAAGCGTCAGACCTTTGTAGTCCGGTCGCTTTTCGAACCACTTATTCCAAAAAAAGTCAGGAGAAAAAAAAATTAAGAAACACTATACACGCTGGCATTCATTGCCTCCTGGCGTGCTATGAACACACTAAATCCAACCCACTGACCATTCACTCTGTTCATCAGAGCACTTGTCCTGTCAATCGAAAAGTAACCGTCAACAAACAAAAAATCAATTCACCAACAAATGCGAAGTGGACGCTCTGCATTTGCGGTGGTTTCGCGTCTAATGCCACAAAATGGCACTAGCGCTCAGGATAATACACAAGAAAAAATCAAAAAACAGCACTACGATGAATTACAAAACCATCATTTCTGGACGGCTCGAATTTGGCAGCGCCAAGAGCTACGACACCGTTCTCAAAATGTATCAGCAGCGGATGGAAAATTTCTATCGTACTGCTGAGTTGATTTTCAAGGCAGAAGAGGTTTTTAACGAAACTTCTAATTCGCTGGACATCCCACGTATGGTGACTCAATCCAACGACAAAAGTTGGTACAATACTTTCCAACTCATGGAGTACATTTCGCAGTTTGCGGTAGCAGGCGACCTGCGTGCCTGGATGACTGACAACGGCAAAGTGTTAAAGTATCAATTGATTGAACCCAACAGTGACAAGGGCGCAGTGCGGGCTTACCTCAAAGGCAGAGAACTGGTAGCCGCAGAAGGCAAAGAAAATGAAGCAAAGGAAGCACTCAGTGCTGCGATTGAAAAATATGAGCGTCACGCAGCTGCCTACGAGCGCCGCGGATATGTCAACTTTTTGCTGAAAAATTACGCCGATGCTTTATATGATTATAACAAAAGCATTGACCTCAATCCAAATAGCGCAGAACCTTACCTGGGCAGAGCTATTGTGAAAATGGTGCAGCAAGACTGGAAAGGCGCGGTGGTTGATCTGGATATTGCGATTAAACGCTCTATTCCGCTGGAGCAGATTTATTGGAAAGCCCGCCGCATCAAGGGCGAGTGCCACTTGCGCAGCAATGAATTTGACCTTGCCATTTCAGAATTGAAACTCTTTACCGGTCGAGCTTTTTCAAAAGAAGATGCTAATTATAAATGGTGTCAAAAAGCTTGGTTTAACTACGGTAAAGCTTTGTTGGCGAGCAGCAAATTCAATGAAGCTTTACAAGCTTTCGATCAGGCTATAAAAATGGATGACACAGAGAAAAAGGTGTCTTTTGTAGAATTGGAGCAATACAAAGTGGCGGCTATGCAAAAGACGATTTTGCCGGCGTTGGCTTGATGCCAATTTTTAAAAAAGCTTTTAAACGAAAATAGAAAAGAATGGTGGCGCATTTCCTGGAGAGGTGCCACCATTCTTATTATGAATTGATGGTGAATCGAATATACTTAATGGTTTTTCCTTCTGCAAGGTGCATGGATTCATAATACGTTTTTAGATCCAGTTCTGGAAAAGGCAATGGTTTGCTGTAAATATCTGCATCTTGATATAAAATCGTGGCATTCGCATCTTCGGCAAGCGTTTCTAAAGTAAATTCATACAAATTGGGCTCATCCGTTTTCAAATGCACAATGCCATTCGGGTGCAGTATTTTTCGATACAAATTCAAAAAGTGCGCAGAAGTCAGGCGGCGATTGGCTTTGCTTTTGCGCAAAAAAGGATCGGGAAAAGTAATCCAAATTTCGCTGATTTCACCTGCTGCAAAAAAATGGGTAATCAACTCGATGCGCGTTCGCAGAAACGCCACATTTTGCAGTCCCTCTTCCAGCGCTATGCCTGCGCCCTTCCAGATGCGAGCGCCTTTAATATCTACACCAATAAAATTGCGACCAGGATACATTCGCGCCAGCCCAAGTGAATACTCGCCTCTGCCGCACGCCAACTCCAGAGTGATCGGGCACTCATTTTGAAAATGCTGAGAAGCCCATTTCCCTTTCAAATCAATTACTTCGCCATCAGAGGCAAACAATTGGGGTTGCTTGCTGTCAAAATTTTCATATACATTTGGAAACGTCAATAACTCGGCGAATTTTTGTAATTTGTTTCTCTTACTCATACTTGTTTTTCTCCTGCTTTGAGTCGGCACTACTTAGGATTTCCTGTAATTTTCGGTTGTAAATGTCGTAAAATAATAAATTATTGTGCCCACCACCTGAGATAGTGATGAATTCATCCGTCGGCTTGAGCCATTTTTTCAATCGCGCCGCACATTTGTAAGGCACTACCCAATCTTTTGTACCTTGAAAAATATAAATCGGATGTGCCACTTGCCGCAAGTATCGATGATTGAAAAAGGAATATTTGAAAAAAAAGACGGGCGGTAAAAAAGGATAGTACGCATAAAAAAGGCTGCGCATGCTGTAAAATGGCGTTTCTAAAATGACCATTTTAACCTTGCCTTCCGCCGCTACCCGCGACGCAAAGGCTGAACCCATGGAGCGACCAAATACAACGATCTGATTATCAGTATAATGTTGTTGAATAAATTTGAAAACAGTCAGTGCATCTTCGTATAATAAATTTTCATTGCGCTTGCCAGTGCTTTTGCCATAGCCACGGTAGTCATATACAAAATAATCGTAACCCAATCGGTGAAAAAAATGATGCAGATGCCCCCAGCGTTCCAGGCTGCCGGCGTTGCCGTGAAAAAATAAAACAACGCCACGAGGATTCAAATGCTTGAACCACAGTGCATTTAATTTGCCGCCTTGCGGTGCATCGAGAAAAATTTCGTTGAAGTGCTGCTCAAATTGATATTCAAAATGCGGTTCTAATTTTTTGGGTCGAAAAATGAAATAATCTTGCCAATAGAAGGTGAATAAGTTGCCTACCAGCCAAAAAAATAAAAGAATTGCTGTAAAATATATAACAATGGACAAAATCACCGATTTCTTAGCTTTTCTTTAAACATCCAGAACAAATAAGATTTTACCTTGGGCATGGAGATGCAACCAAGTGATCTTTCTGTATTAAAAAATGTTGAAATTTATAAATTGTATGACAATTGGCGAATCCTTTTTTTAGGATTCTTTTAACGAACATAAAGCTGGTAATTTCAAACGAATATGCCTAACTTTAGTTGTACAGTTTTGTTAAAAAAAACATTATGACTAGATTCTTCATATGGGGTATTTTGATGATGCCATTGATGGTAAATGCCCAAACAATTACGGTTTCGGATGATATTGTTTTGAAAAATGACGTGGCGTACGAAATCATCGGGGTGATGAAAGAGCGTTTGTTGTTGTTTCGCGACCGGGTGACCGACTTCGAAATTCAAGCATTCGACCAGCAAATGCGGCAGGTGTGGAGCAAAGAGCTGGATTTGGAGAAAAGAGCGCCGAAAGTGTTGGGTATTGTGCCTGGTCAGGAAGATTTTACAATGATTTATCATCATCGGTCGAAGAACCACCTGGTGATGCGGGCGGCTCGCTACGATCCGGCGGCGAACTTGCGCGATACGGCTACCCTGTACGATTATGGTTTTCTCTTTACCACGCCGCATTTTGAGTTGATCAAATCAGAAGACAAGTCGAAGGCAGTGATTTATTACGTTGAAAATCAGCAAACTTTTCATGCGCTTGGGCTTGATGTGACAACGATGAAGGTGCTGTGGCAAAAAAGTTTTGCGCCGCAAGATATGAATTTTTGGGAAGAATTTGGGCAGGTTTTTGTGGACAATGAAGGTACGATGCGCATCGTATTAGAAAAAAATAGGCTTCGCTTACGCAAGGACGATCAGCATTATCAAATTTTTGAAATGGGCGTGCACCTCACTGACCCCCGATTTTATGAGATTTCATTGGAAGAGAAAGGAACATATGATGCTTTTTTTAGTTATGATAATCTCAATAAGCGCATTGTAGCTGCTGGTTTGTATGCTGAAAAGAACCTGGAAAGAGCAGTAGGCTATTTTTATTTGAGTTTTTCGCCCGATTCCGCGGAGGATTATCTTCTTAAATTTGAGCCTTTTGATGATGAATTTGTGACCAATTTGCTCGGTAAAAATGTAGAGAATAACAGAGGCGTGAATGAAGTGTCCATTCAGCAAGTTGTGCTGCGACGCGACGGCGGCGTGTTGATGATCGGCGAGCGCAATCGCCAGATGGAACGGCGCATGGGCAGTACCAACCGAGTGTTTTTTGATGGCGGCGTGCGCTTTATTGTGGATTATTATTTTGACGAAATTTTTGTCGTTTCCATTCATCCTGATGGGAAAACACATTGGAAAACTATTTTACATAAAAAGCAGTATTCGCAGGATGATGACGGCATTTACTCCTCTTTCTTTTTGTTTAAAACGCCCAGTAATCTCCGATTTTTATTCAACGATGAAATTCGCTATGAAAATACGGTGAGCGAGTATGTATTGGGGGGCAACGGCACTTTTGAACGCAAAAGTTTGATGAGCACTTCCAACCTGGATTTGCGGCTTCGTTTTAGAGATGCCTTGCAAGTGAGCGTCAATCAATTGATTATACCCAGTGAGCGCCGCAATCGTTTGCGCTTGGTAAAATTACAGTACCAATAATGTTTACACCCTGAAGATTACCTATAATTCTACGTTTCAACTTGTATCTTTGCGCTACCAAGGAAAAGGCGTCCTGCGCCTACCTGTTGGAATTATCATAATTTTTAATATATGGATCGCCTAAAAGAAATAATCGAACAAGCCTGGGAAAACCGGGAACTCATTAGCACGAAGGAAACCCGTGAAGCGATTGAACATGTGGTGGAAGAATTGGATCAGGGGCGGCTGCGCGTAGCAGAACCTACACCCGACGGCAATTGGAAAGTGAATGATTGGGTGAAAAAAGCGGTGGTATTGTACTTCCCGTTGCATCATATGCGTACGATAGAGGTTGGACCCTTTGAATTTTATGATAAAATTCCGTTGAAACATGGCTACGAGCAAATGGGCGTGCGTGTGGTACCTCATGCCGTTGCTCGGCACGGCTCGTTTTTGGAGCGCGGAGTTATTTTGATGCCGAGCTATGTGAATATTGGCGCCTGGGTAGGCAGTTGTACCATGGTAGATACCTGGGCAACAGTGGGTTCTTGCGCGCAGATCGGTCGCAATGTACACCTGAGTGGCGGCGTGGGCATTGGTGGTGTATTGGAGCCACCGCAGGCAGCGCCTACCATTATTGAAGATGAATGTTTTGTCGGGTCGCGTTGTATTGTGGTAGAAGGCGTGCGCGTGGAGCGCGAATGCGTGTTGGGCGCGAACGTGGTGCTGACGCAATCTACGCATATTATTGACGTAACAGGTTCAGAACCAATTGTCTATAAAGGTCGCGTTCCGGCGCGTTCGGTGGTAATTCCCGGTTCTTACTCCAAACAATTTCCTGCTGGCGAGTACCAGGTGCCTTGTGCACTTATCATTGGTCAACGAAAAGCGTCAACAGATAAAAAAGTGTCTTTGAATGATGCACTGCGGGAATACAATGTCGCTGTTTGATTTTGGGACGATTAGATACTGTGGATGCTATTGATATTATAGATGCTATTGATAATGTGAATGCTTCGGCGCAGCGAGCATCTTGAATTATGAACTGGTTTAAACAACTATTCTCAGCTAAAAAAGACGAACCCGATCCGATGAAATACTTGATTGTAGGGCTGGGCAATATGGGAGCAGATTATGACAATACGCGCCATAATATTGGTTTTGACGTGGTGGATGCGCTGGCGAAAGCTTTTGAAGTGAGCTTTAAAAATGACCATTTGGGCGATATTGCAGAATTCAAGCACAAAGGGCGCACTTTCGTATTGCTCAAGCCTTCTACGTACATGAATCGCAGCGGCAAAGCCGTTCGGTATTGGTTGCAAAAAAACAAAGTGCCGCAGGAAAATCTTCTGGTGGTGCTCGATGATCTTAATCTGCCTTTCGGCAAACAGCGCCTGCGCGGCAAAGGCAATGACGGCGGGCATAATGGCTTAAAAGATATTGACGCTATGCTTGGAAATAGCAACTATGCGCGACTGCGGTTGGGCATTGGCAATGAATTTCAAAAAGGGCGGCAGGTGGATTTTGTGCTTGGCGAATGGTCGAAAGAAGAGGCAGAACAGTTGCCGGAACTATTAAAGTACGCCGGGGAAACGGTCAAAAGTTTTGGTACGATTGGGCTAGATATGACGATGAATCAATTTAATAAGAAGTAAACTTGCGAATTAACCTATTTATTTTTATTCGGATATAAAAGTTCCTGCACCGCTTTGGCTAGTCGTGTCTGGGAATTTTGATAAACAGCAGGATTAAACCCAGGGAATTTTTCAGCTTCCTCCAAGGCTTTCGCCAAATTTAATTCGGATTGTTTTTGATAATAAAAAAGCCCTTTTTCCAATAAGCGCTCTGCCAGGTACTCCTGCTCGGTTTGTCCAGGCGTTGGAATAAAAATCGCTCTTTTCCCTAAAATGGCTAAGTCCATGATGCTGCTATAGCCTGAGCGACAAACGATAATGCTCGAAGCAGCGATGGTTTCATTGAGTGCATGCGTACTTAGAAAAGGAATGATCGATATTTTGTTGCCTCCACATCCATCCGCCTCTTGGCTGCGTGGTTCGGCTTGCTCCGGCTTTCCTTGCACCAATAAAAAGTGAAAATCTAAATGTATAATTTGCTGTAAAATAATTTGTTCTAGTCGAGTGCGCTGTGGTTCAGGTCCTGACAAAACGACTACAACGTCAAAGCGTTGCTGCATCTTCATGGGTTGCATGCGCGACAAAATGCCAATATGTTTTTGATAAAACAAGCCGGTCGTTGGAATCAACTCGCCAGCAATACTTGCTTGACCAGGCTCATCAGGTACCCAACATTCATCAAATTGGCGGATAAAAAGTCGATTCAACCAACGAATGATTCTTTGAAAGAAAAATATCGACGCACGAAGATTGATTTGATGGGTGATAAAAATACAGGGAACGTTTCGACTGAAACAACCAAAGCGATTATCAGAAATGACGCAATCGATGCGATGCAATTGAATTAATTTTTGTAAATGTCGGTTTTCAAGATAAATGGCTCGCAAAATTTTGAGAGATTGCGTAGCCATGTTCCAAAATATGTTATCCGTTTGATAATGAACGTTATACGCTGGTAATTTTTCTGTTGTCAACTGTGGGAATTCCTTTTTTAATAATTCATAAGCTTGTCCATCGGAAGCCAGTATGACTTCTGCACCTTGTTGTAAAAGCTCCCGAATGATTGGAATACATCGGGTGGCGTGCCCCAGCCCCCAATTAAGCGGTGCTACTAACACACGTTTTGACATTGATTGCAAAAAAAATTATTTTTGTAGTAAAGATATACAATGAAGAAAAAGAATAGAATACAATTGTTGAGTGGGTTGCTGTTTATTGCACTTTTATTTTTAGTGGAAAGCTGTCGAACAGGCTGCGGCTGCCCAATGCATTGAAAAGGTTTGGTTATTTGAAGTTTGACATTCAACTTGAACCATATAAGGATGGAGGAAATTGAATGCCAAACATCAAAATATTAAAATTATCCTAATCTGATTTCGTCGTCGTTTTCGTCAAAAAATTTGTACTGCGTAAGTGGGAAATCGCTGTTGGGTTGAATTTTGATCCAACGCCGATGCTTCAAGTACCATTTCATCTGCAAACTTGGCAAGCCTTTTTTCAAAAAAGCCTCCACGTAAGGATGCACTTGTAGCTTCATCTTCGCTTTCATCCGCGATTGCATGATGAAATTCAGGTCGCGCTCCAGGTCGTCCATGAGCAAAATAGAAGCATTGATTTTGCCAGTGCCGTTGCAAGTAGGACAAACCTCTGCGGTGTTGATTTTCACTTCCGGGCGCACGCGTTGGCGCGTAATTTGCATCAAGCCAAATTTGCTCAAAGGCAAAATGGTATGCTGTGCACGGTCTTTTTTCATGAATTGCTTCATCTCCTTCATCAGTTCCTTTCGGTGTTCCTGATTTTTCATGTCAATGAAGTCCACGATGATGATACCGCCAATGTCGCGCAGGCGCAGCTGTCTTGCAATTTCCTCTGCCGCTTCCAAATTGACCCGCAGCACTGCCTCCTCCTGGCTACTGCTGCCCATCTTATGCCCACTGTTCACGTCAATGACGTGCATGGCTTCTGTACTTTCGATCACAACGTAGGCGCCGCTTGGCATGGTTGCCGTTTTACCAAAAGAGGATTTGATCTGGCGCGTTACATTATAAACCTCAAAAATCGGCTTTGTACCTTTGTGAAAGGTCAAAATTTTCATCTGATCGGGCGAAATGGATTCCAGGTAATGCTTGATGTTTTGATACATCTGCTTGTCATTCACCACAATACGGTTGAATGAATCGCTTAATAAATCACGAAGGATACTGGAAGTTTTATCCAATTCACTCATCAGTTTGAGTGGCGCGCGCGCTTTGGGCAATTGCTTGAAAATTTCCTCCCATTTGGAAGTCATAATCGAAAGCTCCTCATTCAAATCCGCTGCTTTTTTGCCTTCGGCAGCCGTGCGAACGATGACCCCAAAATTTTTGGGTTTAATGCTTTCGATCAGTGTTTGCAAGCGTTTGCGCTCTTCGGCATTGGCAATTTTTTTAGAAACTGCCACCACATCGTTAAAAGGAGTAAGCACCAGGTAACGCCCTGGAATGGTAATTTCGCAACTCAGGCGAGGACCCTTTGTTGAGATCGGCTCTTTTAAAATTTGTACCAGTAGATTCTCCCGTTTTCCAAGTACCTGGTCAATTTTTCCTGTTTTAATAATTTCAGGTTCCAGTTTAAAACTGTCCAGTTTGTGCGTTGTAATGGCACCCGTCATTGCATTGTTGGTGTATTTTACCAAGGACCGCAATTTTGGACCCAAATCCGTGTAATGTAAAAACGCATCTTTTTTGTGACCAATGTCCACAAAAGCAGCATTTAGCCCCGGCATAAGTCTTTTGATCTTGCCCAAGAAAATATCTCCGACAGAGAAGTTGTTGTTGGTTTTTTGGTAATGAAGTTCAACTAATTTTGAATCTTCTAACAGAGCAATTTCGACTTCGGTGGGCGTCGCATTGATAATCAATTCTTTTTCCACGCAAAAAATTTTTTGGGCGACACCGGAATGACCAGAGGCGAGTTGTATTTTGCTAAAATACAAAAACTGCACCGCTACGTGCAGCAGGTTGTTCAAATCAATCGCAGGCGAGTGGTCAGTATAACAAGAACAACAAACATACAGGATACAGCATCAGCACATATAGAGTGTTCGAGCGTTTTGGGGTACAAACACAAACCAGCCCTGGGGCAAAAACTGGACGAGGTATAAGAACAGCGCTCTATCTTGCTCACCATGCTGCACCATTCGATCCACACAAACGACAGAGTAAGTTGTTTTATCCTAATTTGTTAGTTTAAAGTAGGCAAGCAGGAGAAATACGGGGATAGTAGAAAATTCTGCTGTAAATTTTTTATTATATGTTTTCTCCTGTCGAGCTCTACTTTACAAAAAAGTCAACTGTATCCTTTTCTCTTACGGCATTACATGCAAAATACACTCCCGATCAACCCCAATGTCAGGCTATATGGTTATTTATCGGTTCTTTTTCTTGTGACGATTTTTGCGAAGTCTTTTTTTACGTTTGTGCGTTGCAATTTTGTGTCTTTTACGCTTTTTTCCACAAGGCATATCAATACTCTTTTTTAAAATGAATTAAAATATTTTTATCAATCACTGATTATTCGCAGTGGCGCATCGGTCGGCGAAGGTCTTTGCCTGCGCCGCATCACCCAATTGTTCATACACTTGTGCAAGCATACAAACGGTGTTCACATTTTCAGGTTCTATGGCAACAGCTTGCTCCAGTCGCTCTTTTGCTCGGTCGAATTGACCGGTTTTAATTGCCAATCTAGCCAAACTATTCAATACCAATACATTATTGGGCTGCTGCTGGTTCAATTCCCTTAACATCAGAATCCCCTTCATTGGTTCCTCTTTAGGCGGCATTTCTGCATAAGTGAGCGCCAGGTTCACCCGATGCGCAATGGTATTGGGGTTAATAGATATAGCATTTTCAAAAGCTTTCACGGCTCTGCCCATGCAATAACCCTTCACCTGCTCCTCTTGAACCATTTGCAAGCAAATCGAAAAAGTAGTACCCGTAATGGACCAACTTTCCTCGTCATTGAGCACTTCTGCCACTTGCTGTGCGTAAGTGCCTGCAATTGCCGGTTGCCCCAATTGATACCAAGCACCTGAAAGCTGCTTGAGTGCTTCGATTCGAGCAGTGTCAGAAGGTGCGTTTTCCAATTGTTCCTCCAGCGTCGTGACTGCATTCGCCTGTGAGGCATCTAGCGAGGGTTTTGCTGTAAGCAGTAGCTCCGACAAATCAGTGCTTTCTACATTGAGCGCCCTCGACTTTTCCAACGCTTTCTGGGCAGCGGGTTTGGTGTCGCATCCAAAATAAAGGATTACAAACAGCACAACGGCAGAGCCGAGCACTATCCATTGCATTTTGTTCATGAATACGACCTTTATAGTAAATTCTTAATTTTAAATATTTAATGCCAAATAAGTACAGTATTCATTCAAATACTAAACATTGAACAGTAAACATTCAAAACTAAATTTTAATCTTCGTCTTCTTCAATCTCTGGCATGCTGGTCACATTATCCTTCACTTGCTCCACAAATACTTTAGCGGGCTTGAAAGAAGGAATAAAATGCTCCGGAATTTCGATGGCAACGTTTTTCTTGATGTGGCGACCGATTTTCTTAGCTCTTCTTTTGATGACAAAGCTGCCAAATCCACGAATATACACGTTTTCTCCCTGCGCCAATGAGTTTTTTACTTCTTTGAAGAACGTTTCCAGCGTTACTAAAACATCTACTTTCGGCACTCCTGTCTTTTCAGAAATTGCTGTCACTAAATCAGCTTTTCTCATCTTATTAATTGGTTTATAGTGAGTTATAAAAGCTTTTTGCTTGATTATACAAGCGAGTGGCAAATTTCGGAATTTTATCCATTTATCAAAAGCAAAAAATAGTTTTTATTGTATTTTTTTTCTTTAACACTCAGTCATTTACGCATATTTTTACACCTGATTGACTCGTATGGCATTTTTATAGGTTTTAAAAAGTCACTATTTGATCGGTTTTGAGCAAGTTGGCTGATTAGTAGGGACATGAATTGCATTTCTTCTATTTTTTCTTACGGTATTATCTATATTTGCGAGGCTTATCAGGGTTAAGGTTGGCAAATAAAAGATTGAAATGCTTCACTTTGATAATACGTATGCAAAAGATTGGATTGCGGCGAGCCTCAATCTTCAAACCTCATGCTAAAAAAATTGCTGCATGTTATATTCAATGACTGGCTATGGCAGGGAGTCGCTGCCTTACAAGGACAAGATTATTATGGTGGAAATTCGCTCGCTCAACAGCAAATTCACTGATCTTCGCCTGAAAATACCTCAAAATTTTAAAGAAAAGGAAACCGAATTGCGGCGCACAGTGCTGGAGCGGTTGGAACGCGGCAAGCTGGACTTGGTCATTGAAGTCAAATCGCATCAGGGCGATGACGAATATGGCTTGAATACAGCGCTGTTCAAAAAATATTACCACGAGCTCAGCAAATTATCGGAAGAATTGGGCATGCCCAAGGGCGACCTGCTGCCTGCCATTTTGCGACTGCCAAATATAGTGGCGACCGATGCCGACGAAATTGAAGAGGAAGAATGGGAAACGGTGCTGAAAACCCTCGATGCGGCTATGCGGAGTTTTGAAAAGTTTCGTCAGGCAGAGGGCAAAGCGATGGAGGACGACATGCGCATGCGCGTGAATTGCATACGCGACTACCTGAGCCGCCTCGATCCGCATGAAACGGAGCGTGTTACGCGTTTGCGGCAGCGTTTGTATCAAAATTTGGAAGAATACCTGAGTAAGGAAAAGATTGACGAAAATCGTTTTGAGCAGGAAATCATTTTTTATTTGGAAAAAATTGATATTACAGAAGAAAAAGTACGCCTGGAACAGCATTGCATCTACTTTCTGGAAGAATTAGACAAGCCATATGCGCAAAAAGGACGCAAACTGAGCTTTATCAGTCAGGAAATGGGACGCGAGATCAATACTTTAGGAGCTAAAGCGTATTCGTCTGATATTCAGAAGCTTGTGGTCGGAATGAAAGACGAGCTTGAAAAAATTAAAGAACAAGTTGCGAATTCTGTTTAAATATTGTTGGAAAAATAAAAAAGAAAAGAAGGAAACCTACTTACTGTTTGTTTCATTCCTTCATTCTTCATTTTTTCCTTTATTCCTCATTCTTTCATTAGGCTATGGGTAAGCTAATCATTCTCACCGCCCCGTCGGGTGCCGGCAAAACCACGATTGCCCGGCATTTGTTGGCTACTTTCGACAATTTGGCATTCTCCGTATCGGCTACCACGCGGGCGCAGCGCGTCAGTGAGGTGGATGGCAGGGATTACTACTTCGTAACTCCCGAACAATTTCGGCAATTGATTGCAGAAGGCGCTTTTGTAGAATGGGAAGAGGTATATGCCAATCAATTTTATGGCACCTTGCGCAGCGAAATCCAACGCCTGTGGGCAGCGGGCAAGCATGTGGTATTTGATGTAGATGTAAAAGGGGCGCTGACTTTGAAGCAACAATACCCGCAGGAGGCACTGACCATTTTTGTAAAACCGCCCTCTCCCGAAATTTTATTTCAACGGCTCCAACAACGTAGTACCGAAAGCGAAGAAAGCTTGAAACGACGCATTGCAAAAGCTGCCGAAGAGTTAAAGTATGAAAACAATTTTGACATTATCCTCGTTAATGATAAATTAGAGCATGCTTTGCAAAAAGCGACGGAAATTGTACAACAGTTCATCCTGCAATGACTATGGAAACCCTCATTACCAAAGGCATCAAGGTAAGTGTAGAAACGCAGTACCAGTCGGCTTACTCGCGCCCGCTGGAGATGAAATATGTATTTTCCTACCATATAAAAATTGAAAATCTAAGCAATGATACCGTGCAGTTGCTGCGCCGCCACTGGTACATTTTTGATTCCAACGGTGTAATTCGGGAAGTGGAAGGCGAAGGCGTCATCGGAAAGCAACCAATTTTGCAACCCGGCGAATCGCACGAATACGCCTCCTGGAGTCCTTTGATGACGGAAATGGGCAAAATGTATGGCTCTTACCTGTTTGTCAGAGAATCGGACGAGGAGCAATTTCGGGTACAAATCCCGGAGTTCTTTTTGCTGGCACCTTTTAAATTAAATTAAACGATTGATTGTCAATCTTTTAAAATGCTTCATTTACTGCTATTCAAAATCAATTGCCGATAAAATCGAATCGAATTTTTATAATTGGCTACGCTGATGCGCTCATTATGACCATGTATTCGCGATAAATCTTCATTGACCAGCTGAATCGGCAAAAAACGATAAATATTTTTAGATACTTCGCCGTAATGGCGGCTGTCGGTGGCTCCAATCACCAAGTATGGCGCTACAATTGCCTGGGGAAAAATCTCCCGAACGGATTTTTGAATCACGGAATAGCCGAAAGTATTGGTGGCAGATACCGGCGACGGGTTTTCGCCAAAAGAGGCATTGTCTTGTGCTACGTTGACGCGCTCGTCAGCAATGGTGCGGCGCACATAATCCATGACTGTTTCTATCGTTTCACCAGGTAAAATGCGGAAGTTGATTTTGGCTTCGGCGGTAGAAGGCAACACATTGTCCTTTACGCCAGCATGTATAATGGTGGGCGCAGTGGTGGTACGAATCATTGCACTGGATGCCGGTGCTTGACTGAATTGATATTTCAATAGACCTTCGGTCAGCCACCTATTTGCAAAAACAATTTTGAAAGGCAAAGACATCTCCGGTCCGACATTTTCCAGCAAACCCCGCGCTGCGCCGTCAATTTTTGCTGGGAATGGGTGGGCTTCCAATTTTGTAATCGCCTCACTTAAAATACCAATCGCCGTTTGCTTCGGGGGCATAGAAGAGTGCCCGCCGTTTTCGAGCGCAACGGTCAACTTTAAAGTAGTGTAACCTTTTTCTGCAACGCCAATCATTGCCACTGGCGGCTCCAATCCAGGGAGTGCTTTTTCTAAAATAATGCCACCTTCATCCAAAACATATTCAAAATGAACGTTTTGTGATTTAAGCCAATTTGCAATGGATCGTGCGCCATTCAAGCCGCTGATTTCCTCATCATGCCCAAATGCCAGATAAATCGGGCGCTCTGGCACATAGTCTTCTTGCAGCAAAAGTTCCACCGATTCCAGCAAGCTCAGCACACTGATTTTATCATCCATCGTGCCTCTGCCCCAAACGTAGCCATTTTGCACCGCACCACTAAAAGGCGGCATTTCCCACTTGGTGCCATCTTCGACGGGTACGACATCCATATGAGCGATCAACAGCACGGGTGTTAGATTCGGATTTTTACCTTGCCATTTGAAAACCAGGCTAAAACGATTGATATAATTTTTTTCTAACAAAGAATCAACCCTTGGAAAAGCTTTTTGAATCAAGGTATCCAATTGCAAAAATGCAGCGGTATCGATATGAGCTGTATGAGAAATAGTTGGGATTTGAATAGCATGTGTAAGCCGTTGTATTACATCATCTTCGATGGCTATTGGCGCTACTGCTGGCACCGGAATCTGCTTAGATTGAAACAACATCGTTTTGACCGCCATGATACCAAGCAGCACCACAAGCCCCCAAATCAATAAGCGTACCAGCAACCGAATCATTTTTTTATTTTAAATCTCAAATTTCAAAACACTGGTCGGTTGAGCAAATTCATCAAATATTCGCCATAGCCGCTCTTCATGTATTTATTCGCCAGTTTTTCCAATTGCGCAGCATCAATGAATCCCATTTCATACGCCACTTCTTCAATACACCCGATTTTCAAGCCTTGGCGGTCTTCGATGACTTCGATGAACTGCCCCGCTTGCATGAGCGACTTGTGCGTACCCGTGTCGAGCCAGGCTACGCCGCGCCCGAGCACGCCCACTTTGAGTTTGCCCATTTCAAGGTAAATTTTGTTCACATCGGTGATTTCATACTCGCCCCGCGCACTGGGCTTCAGGTTTTTGGCAATGTCAACTACTTGATTATCATAAAAATATAAACCAGGCACGGCAAAATTTGACTTGGGTTCTTTCGGTTTTTCTTCAATGGAAATGGCTGTAAAATTCGCATCGAATTCGACCACCCCATAGCGCTCAGGATCAGCAACTTGATATGCAAAAATGACGCCACCCTCCGGGTTGACGCTTGCTTGTAGCAATTCCTGCATACCAGCGCCATAAAAAATATTATCGCCCAAAATCAGCGCAGCCGAGTCTTTGCCGATGAAGGCTTCGCCCAGCACAAACGCTTGCGCCAAGCCATTGGGGTCTGCTTGCGGCACGTAGTAAAAATTACACCCGATTGCACTGCCGTCTCCGAGCAATTTTTGAAAATTGGGTAAATCATGCGGCGTGGAAATGACCAGAATGTCGCGGATACCCGCCGACATCAGCGTAGAAAGCGGGTAGTAGATCATCGGTTTGTCATAAACCGGCATCAGTTGCTTGCTCACTGCCAGCGTAAGGGGGTAGAGGCGTGTGCCAAGACCACCGGCAAGAATTATTCCTTTCATTGGGCTTTGTCTTTCTTGCCCGAAAGTTAAATATTTATTCGCAAAGAACTGCCGTCACTTGGTTTTTCTGTCGAATTTAACAGACGACGCACGCGCAGCACTAGTTCAATTAGTTTAAAAGGCTTCGTCACAAAGTCATCAGCGCCTTGCTGAATGGCTTGCCACAATTCTTCTTCATCTTCCAAAGGCGAGATAATCACCACGGGCATAGCTGGCTGGCTGGCTTTGATCGATTGTAACATTTTGATGCTGGCACCAGCCGTCTCCTCGGTATCCAAAATGATTAAATCCGGCTGATACGATTCCATTTTTTTGGAAAGGTCTTTCAATGTGGTTTGCATCATATCAAATCCATACTTTCGCAAGCGAAATTCGATTGCGGACAGTAAAACGGCATCGGCATCACAAACTAAAACTTTCATCCTGTTGATTTTAGGGTGTTATTTAACGGTTAATAATAAAATAAGGTGTAATGGTGTATTGGGGTAACGGTGTAACGGTTTATGGGTGTAACGGTGTATCGGTGTTTTGGGTAATGTAGAAGCGCTTATACCTGGTTCGTCATTTTCTGGGGAGAAATACAAAATGTGCACCGGTGTCCATCAGCACGAACAAGCAAAGATACTCGCGCGGATCTTTAAAAACGCGCCGAAACTGATCCACTTTTTCCATTTCGATCAATCCTTTGGTAGCCAGCTCTTCCAGCGTAGAAGCTTGTAGCGACCAAACCCGCTGATATTCAGTTCTTTGTATTAAGGGAATGCCCAATTCTAACTCATCAAATTTGTGTACCACAAAAATCGGATATTTTGAAACCTCATTATCCAAAATCGTTTCGGCGGCATCGCCCAACATTTTAAAATAAGGCTGCAATTCCTGTCGCAACTGATGATAGGCGGCTTCTGTGTTCATTTTTTTCTTAACCTATAATTAATACGAACTAAAAAATTAGGCAAAAGTTAAAAAAATTTGAAAGTTTTCGCAAAAAGGTGTAACTTTCGGCACTGAAATCGTCAATTAATTATTTTCTGTTGAGCCGAGAGTAACACTATCTTCCGAGAGATTCCTTTCTCTTTTCTTTTCTGTTTTACCATACCAAAAATTTTCCAACAAGCTATTACGCTCGAAGATGTTTTAGGTCAATAATGACCATACGCAGGAGTGAGTGCGGTCGGCACAATGGGGGGTTAGAAGCCGATGTCGTCGCTCACTCCCTTTTTTTTAGCAAACAATCGAAATTTTTTCAACTCTCCGCGCATGTCTGCCGCCTTCAAACGAAGTTTGTATAAAAATCTCCACCATTTTTATCGCCAGTGCTTCCTGTATAAACCGAACCGGCAGTGCAATGATATTGGCATCATTGTGTTGACGCGCCAAAGTTGCAATCTCTTCCGTCCAGCACAGCGCCGCACGAATACCTGGGTGCTTGTTTGCTGTAATCGCCACGCCATTGCCGCTGCCACAAAGTAGAATGCCCAGGTCCGCTTTTCCTTGCTCTACTGCCTCACAAACCGGATGTACAAAATCAGGATAGTCAACAGAATCGGTAGAATGTGTACCAAAATCCTGCACCAAAAAATTTGCTTTTAGCAAATAATGGATGATTGCATCTTTATAAGGAAACCCTGCGTGATCGCAGCCGACAGCTACACGTTTTACATTCATAAAGGCTTTTTTGAAATGAAAGGCGCCTAGCAAAATAACAAATTTATTCCTGCATTCTAAAAAAAAATAGCCTCAGGTTTCGACCCAAGGCTATTTTTTTAAATTTAAAAACAAGACAATCAATTATTTAGCGTAGGAGGCTGTACGGTTTCAGGTGTTGTGACCTGGTATGGTTTGAATCGTGTTTCCAACTGCTGCGCAAATGTAGTATCATTGTTTTGTCGAGCTACATTCAGCATATCCTCCATGATGCGATAAGTCATGCCATAGTCATCGCGGAAGCTATTTTCAATAACGCTCGGATCAATGGAAGCATAAAACCGCAGATTTTGTTCTACCCGATTTGCTAAAATTTCTAGTTTTGGTTTGGCTTTGTCATAAGCTTTGCCTTGGAAATATACATCCAGCATGAACATGGTGCGGTAGTCAAACGGGAAATTCATATCCGGGAACGCCTCAAAATACTTCTCTGTCAACTGAACAGCTCGTGTCGTATCACCTTCTTGCAACAATTGCATCGCTGCGCGGCGCACCACCAGTTGAGTGCTTTGTACGCTTGGCGTGTAGCTTTTGTCCACAAAAAGTTCATATTTGTCAAAATTGCCCCACTTGAATTTATTCATTACATTGTCATACACCTTGCCGGCATCTACCCGACCACTGCCGATGATGCCATACGTCGGATCGGTTTGTCCTTTTATCGGCGTCATGCGCAAGCTCAAGCCTTCCAATTTCATAAAGTCCTGCATACCAAAGAGTTTCTCCTGGCGGCAAGTGACCGCAAAGTAAACCGGACGTTCAAACATATTAGAAGTGATAATATCCAACACAGCCAAATCATCCTTGAGTAAATAGTCGCGACTAATTGCCACAGGAATGCGGTCTGGCACGTTTGCAGTATCGGCTTCGGTAATCACTTTATCTGCCAATAACTTGGCGCGATCAATTGGAATATAGACTTGCTTGGTCGGTAAAAAACTTTCAAACTGCTTGCCGGAGCGAGCTGGTATCGGATGATCTTCGCCAATAAATGTCAAAAACTCCTGTGCGGTCATTTCTGAATCAGGGGTTTCTGGATTTGGATCGGCATAAGGAATCTGATTGCGACGGCTTCCGCGCATGGCTTCTTTAGAAAGCATCATTTTGATAGCGGGTGATTCATTCACCTTTCGGCGCAACAAATCAATGTACCAATCCACCGCAATCAAGCTTAAATTCACCACCCGGACATCGGTGCGAATGCCCTCCACCTCCTGCGCGTACCACAGCGGGTAAGTATCGTTGTCACCATAGGTAAAAATGATGGCGTTTTTCTCACAGGAGTTCAGGAAGTTTGCCGCATAATCACGCGAAGCTTTGTGCAAGCTGCGATCATTGTCGTCAAAATTTTGTGACCCCATCAGGATCGGTGCGGATAACACCAAAATGGAAGCCAATGCACCTGCCACTAGACTGCTCAGTTTTACACGCGTTCTCAAAGCATCGAACAAGGCAGGTACTGCCATGCCAATCCAAATGGCGAAAGTAAAAAAGGAACCCACCAAAACATAGTCGCGCTCGCGCGGCTCATTGGGTGGCTGATTAGAATAAATGATAATACCTATCCCTGTGATAATGAACATTGCTAGCAGTGCCAGCGCATCATTCGAGCGGCGTTGGAAATGGAACAACAATCCGATAATGCCAAAAATAAAGGGTAACAAATAATAGGTATTCCGCGCTTTATCTTTTTTAATAGTATCAGGCAATTCACTTTGATTGTACAAACGCATCTCATCCAATGGCGCAATGCCAGAAATCCAGTGCCCATTGGCTTTGTCCCAAGGATAAAAGCCTTGTTCTCCATTTTGGCGACCAGCAAAATTCCACATAAAATAACGCCAGTACATCCATCCTAATTGATAACGGAAAAGGAAGTTGAGGTTGTCCCATTGCGTCAGTTCGCCGGCGGGCAGCGGTTTGTTCATGTCCACCTGATTGCGATCAGAACGCCAACTGTTCATCCAAATTTTATACAACTGCGGACGGTTCGACGAATAGTCGCCCATACGCGGGAAGAGCATTTTATCGCTTTCATCATACACATAGTCGAGTTTGCTGTCGGTCACTTCATACCGGTCGCCCACTCTGCCATATCGATCGATTGATGTAGAACTCGTTGGTTGTCCTTCAAAATCAGGACCCCGGAACAAAGGACGCTCGCCATATTGCTCCCGGTTGAGGTACGGAATCAGGCGCATCGCGTCACTCGGCGCATTCATATTAATAGGTGTCGCTGCATTCGCACGCAACACGACCACTCCGATGGTCGAAAAACTAATAATGACCAGTGCAATACCCACCGTCACCAACTGAACCAGCGGCTTGTAGTCTTCGCGCAAACCAGCCAACCCAAAAATAGCACCTGCAACGAGCAATCTGAAAAATACACGTGAAAACGAAAGTTCAGGATCAACAAAAAGCGTCACCAGCGTGTAAAGCACCATTGCAGTTCCCAGCAAATAAACAGGCGTTTTCGTTTTAAACATGCCCTGCGCATACATCAGCGGTATGATGATAACCGCTGCAATCCCTATCAAAGTAGGAATCAACCCTGAATGAAAAGGCATGCCTAAGCCATTTACCATCATCAATTCAAAATTGGACCAAAGGATAGGAATTCCTACAATTACCAATCGTTGAACGATGACAATAATTAAAAGTCCTACAAACGCTGCCACTGCCATTCCCACAAACGTGTGTTGGCGATATTTTTTAAAATAATAGAACAATGCCAAAGCTGGAAATGTCAGTAAACTCAATAAGTGTACGCCCATCGACAAACCTGCCGCGTAAATCGCAAACAATAGCCAGCGGTCGTGCTGCGCTTCATTGGGCAACGCGTACCACTTGACCACTGCCCACAAGGTCAGTGCTGTGAAAAACGTGGACATGGCATACACCTCGCCTTCTACCGCTGAAAACCAAATGGATGTAGCAAAAGCTGTCACCAAACCTGCCACGATGCCGCCACCTGCCGTAGCAATTGCCTCGCCGCTTGTCATTTCTGCATCTCTGCCTACCAGTGCCAGCTTACTCAGTGCAATGGTAATCCAAGCCACAAAAGCCGCTGCCAACGCCGAGCTGATGCCCGACATAATATTAACTGCAAATGCTATATCTTCTGGATTATCCGAAAAAAGATCAGCTACCCAAGTAAATAGGCGACCAATCAGCAAAAACAAAGGCGCGCCAGGTGGGTGCACAACTTGCAATTTGTAAGCGCCTAAAATAAATTCACCGCAATCCCAAAGGCTACCAGTGCGCTCCGCCGTTAAATAATACACCACAAAAGCGATGGCAAAGACGATCCAACCGGCTATTCGGGCAATATTTTTATTAGACATCATTTTGTAATGGGTTTTTCTATTTTTAATGTCGAGGGCAAAAGGTAGAGGATGAAAAGATACACTCTATCCCCGCGTCCCGCCGTCACTTATGCTCTCAAGCTCCGTTTTTTTGAACTGCAAAAGTAGGAAATTATTGCCAAGTGGTACGCAGGAATTTGCAATCACAGATTAGTAAATGCCTTTCCATTTTTATTAAAGCAGGATAGCGCTGTTGTAATTCTTACTTTGTTTTAAAAGAACAACATAATTGTAGAAAAACCTTAAACAAAACTTCAAAGTTGCTGTTGATTCGGTGTTAAACAAAAAAAACAGTAGTCTTGGTAAAAAAAGTCATTGTCATCGGTTCAGGTTTCGCAGGTTTAGCAGCGGCTACCAGTCTGGCACAGGCAGGCTATGATGTCACCATTTTAGAAAAAAATAACATCCCTGGCGGTCGCGCGCGCCAATATTCGGTGGATGGTTTTGTGTTCGACATGGGACCTAGCTGGTACTGGATGCCCGATGTGTTTGAACAATATTTTGCCAAATTTGGTAAAAAACCGTCCGATTATTATCAATTGGTGCGGCTCAATCCTTCCTACAGCATCTTTTTTGGTAAAAATGAAGTGATGCCGGTGCCCGCGAATATGGCGGAATTAGAGGCGATGTTTGATAAATACGAACCCGGCAGCAGTGCTAATTTGCGCAAATTTTTGGCGGAAGCCGAATACAAATACACCGTAGGCATGCGCGAATTTGTGCACAAACCGAGCCTTTCCGTCCTGGAATTTGCCGACTGGCGCATCGTGAGCAGCTTGTTTCGCTTGCAAATGTTTCAATCGCTTTCTTCGCACGTTCGCAAATTGTTTAAGAATGAAAAATTGATTCAGTTTCTGGAATTTCCGGTGCTATTTCTCGGCGCTACGCCACAGAACACCCCGGCAATGTACAGTTTGATGAATTATGCCGATATGGCGCTGGGCACCTGGTACCCGATGGGCGGTATGTACAAAATCATTGAAGGCATGGTGCAACTGGCAAAAGAGATGGGTGTGAAAATTTTGTTGAACGAAGAGGTGAAGAGCATTTATGTGCCCAATGGACATGCTACGAAAGTCATTACCAAAAACGGCGAATTCGAGGCGGACGTAGTGGTGGGCGGCGCTGATTATCATCATGTTGAACAGGAATTATTACCTGAAAAAAATCGCGATTATACCGCAGATTATTGGGACAAACGCGTGATGGCGCCCTCGTCCTTGCTGTTTTATGTGGGGGTCAACAAAAAGTTGAACAACATTCATCACCACAATCTTTTCTTTGATGAAGATTTTACCCGGCATGCCATTGAAATATACGACAAGCCGCAGTGGCCCAGCAAACCTTTGTTCTATGTGTGTGCACCTTCCGTGACGGATGCCAGCGTTGCGCCGGAAGGATGCGAAAATTTGTTTATCTTGATCCCCGTTGCGCCCGACCTGGAGGACACCGATGCGATGCGCGAGCATTATTTCAATGTGGTGATGGATCGTTTTGAAAATCTGACCGGTCAGGATATTCGCAGCCATATTATATATAAGCGGTCTTTTGCGCACCGCGATTTTCAGCAAGATTATCATGCGTTTAAAGGCAATGCTTATGGCTTAGCCAACACTTTACTCCAAACAGCCTTTTTAAAACCTCGATTGCGTAGCAAAAAAGTCAAAAACCTGTTTTATACAGGACAACTAACTACCCCCGGACCCGGTATGCCGCCTTCGCTCATCTCCGGGCAGGTGGTCGCCAATGAAATTGTAAAAACGATTAAGTGAAAATAGATGCTTGCTGTGCGATGCTTTGGATACTGTAGATGCTAGTCTTTAGCAACAAAAGAATCAAAAGAATCCATAGCATCCAAAGTATCAACAGCAACCATAGTATCAATAGCAACCACAGCATCCCAAGTATAAGAATAACAGAGAAAAGCCATGACCCAATTGAAATTATACAATGACACCTGCATGGAGTGTAGCCAGCTGATTACCAAGCGCTACAGCACCTCGTTTTCGATGGGCATTCGGGTGTTCGACCAGCGATTTCGGGCGCCGATTTATGCCATCTACGGCTTTGTGCGCTTCGCCGATGAGATCGTGGACACGTTTCACAATTATCCGAAAGCCGAACTCCTGCAACGTTTCCGCCAGGATACTTACCGCGCCATTGAAGAAAAAATTAGCCTAAATCCTGTTTTACATGCTTTTCAACAAACGGTACGTGAGTACCAAATTGAAATGGAACTGATCGACGCTTTCCTCGACAGCATGGAAATGGATTTGCACCATTATGAATATGAAGATAATTTGTACAAAAAATACATCTACGGTTCGGCGGAAGTGGTAGGGCTGATGTGCTTGCGGGTTTTTGTGGAAGGCAATAACATTTTGTACCATCGCCTGCGCGAACCCGCGCGTAGCCTGGGCGCGGCATTTCAAAAAATCAACTTCCTGCGCGACATGCGCAGCGACTTCGACGAGCGCGGACGCATTTATTTTCCTGGAGTGGATTTTACAAAATTTACGGTGGAAGACAAAATTACCATCGAAGCCGATATTAAAAAAGATTTTGACGATGCCTTGGTCGGCATTCAACAATTGCCCAAAGGCGCGCGTTTTGGGGTATATCTGGCTTATGTTTATTACACCAATTTGTTTAAAAAAATCAAAAATGCCCCGGCGCATCAGGTCACCAAAGAACGCATTCGAGTCAAAGACAGCAAAAAAATCTATCTGCTATTTAGTTCTGCTTTACGCAACAGTCTCAATATTTTATAAATGAAGGCACGCTCCGCATTGTTGAAAATCGGGATCATCGTTGGCACAGTCGGAGCGGTTTTGCTACAATGGGCGACGGACACGGTGCAGCCCAACCATTTTGTTTGGGAGGTTTATCAAACGCGCTTGCTCCCTTTCCTGGAAACGCGCTATTTGTATTGGTACTTGCATTTGTTTGCCTTGACCTGCGTGTTGCCTATGAGTTTTGAGCGGCGTATTCATTATTATAAATATTGGAAAGCACTTTTTCCGGCGTTGCTGATCGTGGCAGTGGTGTTTCTGGCGTGGGATAGTTACAAAACCTACGCTGGCGTTTGGGGCTTTAATCCTGAACATTATACGTTTCTCGTTGGTAATCTGCCGATTGAAGAATGGTTTTTCTTTATCACCTTTCCCTTTGCCAGCATTTTTATTTACGAAAGTTTGAATTATTATTTTCCAAATGACCCCTTCGCACGCCTGGAGCCTTACATGACGCCTGCGCTCATCGGGCTTTTTTGGGTAGTGGGGTTTGCTTACTGGTCGCATGCTTACACGGCTACGACTTTCATTACCTGCGGCGGTTTTCTTTTGTATCATTATTTGTTTATTCATCGGCGGTATCGGGGGCGTTTTTACAATGGCTTGCTGGTGGGCTACATTCCTTTTATTATTGTCAATGGCGCTTTGACGGGCACTTTCACGGAGCGTCCGGTGGTGGTGTACAATCCTGAAGAGTACCTCGGTATTCGTTTTTTGTCCATTCCTTTGGATGATTTTGCGTACAATTTTATCCTGGAATTTTCCGTCATCACGCTCTACGAATATTTTAAAGAAAAAATGGGGTTGGCAGGAACTGTAAAAGCGGAGAAGGAGATATAATCTTTGCAATTGCTTTTGGAAGTCTTTTGTATATAGTTTGACAAAGTGCTATTCAAAAAAAATTTGAGTAAGAACAAAAAGTGGGGAACAAAAAGCCATCCTCCTGATGTTATACTCCCTGCGTCCGGTAAGTTTTAAATCTCGAAACGAGAACTTATCCACGTCCGCTCAATAGAAGATTGTCGCAAAAAAAAGTTTGAAAAAATTTTAGAAAACCGGGAACTTATCACGTAGGTTGCTTGGTTATATTTTTTGCGACTGGCAAGAAACGTTCTTGCAAATTCAATAAGCGCAACAAAAACGCATGATAGCTTCTATCCGCTGCGATGCTTGAAAAAGCAAAATTCCCTAAGATTTTTACGCGTCAATTTTTTTTGACAAAAATAATCGGAACAACTATTGCAAATGTGCATTGTTTCGCACTATCTTTGCCGCCGCTTTGAAAGAGAAGGTGCAAATGAGTACCCGACGGCAAGGTGATGAAGTCAGGCTATGTTTTGAGGTGCAAATGGCACGTTGGCTAAATACAAAATTTTATTCTTAATTTAAAGATTGATTGTCTGAGTTTTAGAATAAGATTTTGCGGCACGAAAATAATTTTGAAAAATCTTGCTAAAAGATTTGTAAAAATTACAAAACTGCATATCTTTGCGATCC
>CAZFBN010000041.1:0-37418 GCA_964517145.1 uncultured Saprospiraceae bacterium | reverse complement strand
TGCGGAAGAAGTTGTAATTTGCGCCACCATTTATATCAAAAAAACGAAGATAAAGAAAATGAAAACCCAATTTAATGATCGTGTTAATTATCAAGTCCTTTTGCTTGTTTTGAGCGTTGGCTTATTGTTAGGGGCTTGCTCGGGCACGCGTGTGCTCGATTTCAGCGAATCGAAAACAGTGACAAGCGAAATCGTTCAAACCGGTTTTTTGAATATTTATCAATATGGACTGAAAGCGGATTCGGTCAACTACGTTTACGCGGAGGCTTCGGCGGCGATGAAAATGGGCGATCAGATTATAATTGCCATTGATAAACCCGTACCGGGGAATTTTTCGCCCGTTTTTACAGTGCCGGTGGCAGATGTGCTGAAAAAGCCGGAGTATAGCAATCGCATTAATTTTGTGACCGCTGCGCCGTTTCGGGAGGTACTAAAACTCGAAGCTTTTGCGAAAAGTCCAAACGATAGTTTGTTTTTTGCGACGACCGCGTTCGACCGCATTCGAGGCAGCGCGGCGGTTTGGGACGGGTACAATGCGTTGTTGGCGTGGCAAAAAAAAGATTACTCAGATGTGCAATATGTGGCTGGCACAGAACGCAATGGTGTCAAAAGTTCGCGTGATTTACGCGTTTCCATTCAAAAAGTGCTGACCAGCAATACCTTTCCCAACGGCGCTCCTTATTTTAAAATAGAAGCCTTGGTGGCCCTGCCTGGCAATCGCCTGATTTTCGGCGTGCGGGAAGTGGGGGAGAGCTACCAAAAATTTGACTACACATTCACTTTGATAGAAGCCAACTATCGCTTGGAGGACGGTGTGGTTCAACTTGACCCCAATTTCAAAAAAATCTATGAATTCAAACCGGTGGTAAATGGACATCAAATGGGACTTTCGGATTTGGTGTATCATGCAAGCAGTAAAAGTTTGTTGGCATTGACGTCGTATGAAGCAGGCACCGACGAAAAGACCAAGACGCTGACCAGTAGCCTATGGGTGTTGCCGCTCTCGCGATTGGACAAAGGAGAAGCGCCGCTGCCGGTGATGAGTGATGGCAAGCAACTGGAAATGCAGTACAAAGCAGAAGGCATTACCTTGCTGAATGATCGAACCCTGTTTGTGATTTTTGATGAAGATCGGAAAGATAGCCAAGTGAAAATCGGGCAGGAAATGATAACGAAACAGCCGCATCAAGCCATTTTTTCCGTTATAAAATTGCGTTAGCAAAAAAATAGGCGAGTAGTGTACCGTGTGTTCATTACTCGCCTTGCCATAAATTATTTAGTTATGCGTAGATATTTGATCTTTGTATCGCAATAATTGCTTGCGCATTTTCTCTGCCGCAGCAATCAACGATTTTTCGTAAGACTCGGAAGTCTCTTCTGCAAAAAGTACCTGCCCTGGTACCGTCAGTTTGATTTCGGCTTGGTTGCCCATTGGCGTGTTGTGCGAACTGCCGTCCAAATCCCGAAAGAAAATGGTGACACTTTCGATTTTTTCAAAATAAGTAGCCAGTTTGGACAACTTCTCGTCAATCAGGTTTCGTAATGTATCGCCCACCTGAAAAGGTGCATTCACTTCTATCGTCATATCGTTTTAAATTTTGTTTCGATGTTCGGTTTCTGGTCGTTGTACTACAACAAAATCCGTCTCTATTGGCTCACAAAATGCTCAATAAATTGCAACTTCTTTTTTGTAAGTCATCAGTTGCCAGCGCAATTTTTCCATTGCATTTTGCAGCGCATCTTCAAAGGCATCTCCTGTTTCTGCGGCATACAGCACTCGGCGCATGAGGTACAGCTTCATCTCTACGGTTTTGTCACCTTCTTCGGTGAACACAACTTCTGCACTTTTGATTCGTTCAAAAAGTGACTTCAGTTTTTCAACACTTTCGCTTGCTAAAACGTGCAATTGTTGTTGAATCTGGCTAGGTGCATAGACTCGGATATTCATACATCATTCATTTTGAAAAATAAAAAAATATTTTAATGTTGTAAAATTTAAACCTGTTTACTTGATAAAAGGTAAATATATTGCAATAAAAAGTCGCTTTTTGTGTACTAATGCACAAATGATTTTATGTGTGATAAATGTAAGATGTGAAATAAACCTTCCCCGAAAACTAAAAACAATAAAAAAAGTGCTTGAGCTTTCTCACAAATTTAGGTCGAATTATAAGTCGCTGTAAATGACAATTATCAATAAGGCTGGGTGAGTATTGTCATAATTTTACTTGGAACGCACCCAAAAAAATTTTAGTTTGGCTTAACAAAAAAAAGTATGAAAAATTTTTTACTGCTGTTGCTGCTCTTGTTCAATGGGACACTTGCTGCTCAAAACTTCTCCGGGCAGTGGCAGGGCATACTCACGCAGCCCAGCAAAACCGATACTTTCTTTTATCAAATTGACATTCGTCAAAATGGCACGTCTATTCAAGGTACGTCATATTCTCGCTCTCCAAAGGGCAAGGATAGTGGCAAATTTCAGCTAACTGGTGCCTGGAATGGGCAACAATTGGTACTCCAGGAAATTGTACAGACAGAGCCGGTCAACGGTGGCTGGTGTCTCAAATACATGTTGTTGCAATATACGAAAAAAAACAATATGGAGCAACTTTTGGGCGATTGGAAATCAGAAGGTTGTTCGCCAGGAAGAATTCTGTTACAACGGCAATTGACAACAAATACGCCGCGCATCAAGGAAGAGCTTTTTTCCTGGACAGGGCGCTGGTCGGGGCAGCTTTCTCAATCGGATCGGGATTACGGTTTTTTTTATGAATTAAATTTAGCGGAGCTGGGAAACGGGCAGTCTAATATTGTCTCAGAAGATAATGGTGGCAGGGCTTTTCACGATTTACAATGGCAATTTGATCCACGAGACAGTATTTTTACGCTCACCGAAACGGCAATCGTCAGTAAAACGGATCCCAAGTGGAAATGGTGCATTAAATCAGCAGAGCTACGGCTTACCCGCACCGCGAATGCCTATATTTTGCAAGGCGAATGGCAGGGCTACCTGGAGGGGTACACGCCAAAGACGGGTAAATGCGCGCCAGGCAAGATGTATCTGGAAAAACCCGTTGAAACCATTGAAATACAGCAGTTTGAACAGCAGCAATCATCTTCATACGAATTGGAAAACAAACGGGAAGTGCGGGTATCTCGTGTAGTGGAAGTACAAAAACCCAATATCCGCATCAAAATCTGGGACAGCGGTGTGGTGGATGGCGATATCATCACCCTTTTTCTGAATGGGAAAAAAATAGTCGATCAATATCGGGTGGTCAAGGCAAAATACGCCATTCCGGTAACGCTTGCTGAAGACAACAATTTTCTCATTCTGCATGCAGAAGATTTAGGAGACATTCCGCCCAACACCATCGCCGTATCCGTTGACGATGGTACCACCGAGCAAATGCTGGTATTGAGTTCTGATTTAAAAACAAGCGGAGCCATTTTAGTCAAACAATTCAAAATAAAATAGCTCCAAACATTAAAAAAACTTAGCCCGCCATTCGCATCGTTTCTTCCTGATGCTTCCACAATTCTTGAAAAATGGGGCTAGCAATGCGCAAAGCTTCAAAGGTGTCTTCGTCCACCACTTTACCTTTGTCTAAAATATACACATAATCAAAATGTGTTAGCAAATGCAAGCGGTGCAGCGAAGAAATGACAGCTTTGTCTGCGAATTCCTGAAAGATTCTTTCATAAATTTTCAGTTCCGTTTTAGGATCCACACTGCTCGTGGGTTCGTCCAGTAAAACGATGTGGCTATCGCGCGCTGCCAGGATGCCTCGTGCTAGTGCCAGGCGTTGTTTTTGACCACCCGACAAATTCACGCCTTTTTCCTGAATATTGGATTCTAAACCTTTGGGCAATTGTGCAATTACATCCGAAAAATGAGCCGTTTCGCATACCTTTTCAACCTCCTCTTTGCTAAAAGGCAAGCCCAGCGTGATGTTGTATTCTATGGTATTCTCAAAAATTTCGGGTTCCTGCGGAAACAGGGTCACATGGGAACTAATCACATTCAAGGTTTGATACAATTTTTCATCCAGCAACACCTCTACGCCAGGTTCAGGCGGATACAAGCCTCGCAACAACGCTAAAAGTGTGCTCTTTCCACTGCCGCTTTCGCCGATCAATGCGATGCGTTCACCACGGGTGATGCGCATTGACAACCCGTGTAAACCTTGCGCCGACTTTGCGCCGTTCCAGGTTTCATTATGTTTGAAATGTAAATTTTTAATTTCTATTTCGCGCCAGTTGCTCGCCAGCGCTGAATCTTCTTCGGGCAGGTGGTGTTCGTTATAAGCTTCAATGATGCTTTGCGCCGTTTGCACATCGGTATTATATTTTACAATTTGTGTATATTGCCAGGCTACATTTTGAAAAACACTGGTAAATTTCTCCACGTAACCGATGAGCATGACCAATCCGCCGATCAGAAATGGCTCACTGGGTTTCCAGTTTTGGTACATGTATCCCAACAAAATAACAGCGTACATCAGCGTAATACAAATGCCTTCTACCACAAACCACTTCCATTCGTTGATGCGGATATTCTTTTGAAAAGGCGGGAAAATATTGCCAACTCGTTGTAGGATGCCTGATTCCATGCGCTTCTGCAAACGCAGGGTAATCACGGTAATAATATTGCTCAAGCTGTCAAAAAGTGTAGAAGACACCACATGCTCGCCTTCATTCACTTGTTCTAATGTTTTAATATAAGGCTTGTCAAATTTTAAAATGATAATAACCACGCCAATCCCCAGCCCCAACGCAATCAACCCATAAAGTGGTGCAAAATAGAGCATTGCAGCAAAGGAAAAAATGAACTTGCCTACCGAATGCGCATACATGAAGCCTTCTTGAAAAAATTCCTTGAGCGCTTCATACGCTTTGCGAATGCGATTGATGGTGGCGCCGCTGTGGTGGTCCTGGTGCCATTTCACCGGCAAATGCAGCGCTTTATGATACAATTCCTGTAGAAAATTGCGGCTCATGTTGAACGCCAACTCTCGTTCCATAATGCGAGCCGGACCGTGAAAAGACCAATCCAACATTTTTAATAAAAAATAAGCCCCTACGTACATCCAGGTGTAGCGCAGTGCGTGCATACCATTTTTTTGTAATTCATTGACAAACAAACCCCAAATAATAGGCTCAAGCGCCATCATCAGGTTGCTCATCAAAAACATGCTATATATCCATACGTAGCGGCGGCGTTCTCCTTTGGAATAAAGCCACGCGGTGCGCAACATAGAAAGGTAAGGATTTTTAAACAGTTGGGTAATCATAAAGTAAGGTTAATTGCTATGTATGAAGTGTTCTCTTTCAGATTTTTATCTAATTGTAGCTAAATATGAAGGATAATAGCGACAACGAGACGAAGCAATAACTTTAGAGCAGTGCAGATCGTTCCCAGGAGGTTCAATTATTTTTAACCCCGGCATCAGAATAATTTTCTAACAATAAATTGAAAAACTTTTGATGCAAGCATTGGAGAATTAATAAAAAAAGTTTTTCTTTGCAGCATACAACAACATACTGAGAGAATCTTGGCCCCACCGGCTCTCAATCCTTAGTTGTAATCTGCCCTTGGTAGATTCAAATATGGCTTTTATCCCTTCCGCCACTAATGTAAATCATTAGAGCTTTACTATTCTTTTGGTTTCCAATGTAATAAGATTTTAGAGAGCTTTATTATTCCTTATTTAAATTTCTGTTGAGCGCTATTCTACCATACCAGCCTTTGCGTTGCAATAGCTGAATGTATTTCTATTTCTACTAATAAACAAATTATAGGTCCGCTATGAGTCAAACATTACAATTCAATGTAAACAACTACCTGGGAGGCAAACGCCCAAAAAATAGGTGGTTTCTGCTTCTTGCGTTGTTCTTGGTAACTGTACAGGTCACTTATGCTCAACTGAATGTCACTTTTAGTATTCAAGAACCTACTTGCTCCGGTTTACCCAATGGGCGCGTCATTGCGACTGCCAGTGGAGGTACCGCGCCTTATACGTATCTGTGGAATACGGGGGTAATAGGCAATACCATTAACAATATAACTGCGGGGGCTTACTCAGTGACGGTAAGTGATTCGGGTGGCAACAATACGGTTAAATCGGTAACGGTCAATCAACCAGCAGCGGTAACAGCAAATATTACAATTTCTGGTAATTGCTCGGTGCCTTTCACACTTTCGGCTGTAGGCGGGGGCGGTGTAGCACCCTACAAATACTACTGGTCAACCGGTCAAACCTCTCAAGCCATTACAGTGAATAATGGTTCGTATTGTGTCACTTTAACGGATAATAATTCCTGTGGTGCAGTGAAATGTATCACAGTGAATCCCACTCCTTTGACTTTGTCCGCTGTTGCAACACCTTTGAGTTGTCCGGATGGGGAAGACGGCACTGTGACGGCAAATCCTGTGGGCGGTACGGCGCCTTACACGTATCTCTGGAGTAATGGCGCAACCACTCAAAGTATTTCAAATTTAAAATACGGTACTTATCGCGTAACGGTGACGGATGCGCGGAGTTGCACAGCTACGGCGCTGGCTACTGTAGCCAATAAGCAAGCCATCAATATTACCACCACAGTTGTTCAACCCAATTGTGTAACGGATAACAGTGGAAGCATTACTGCAACTGCAACGGGTGGCAGCGTGCCTTACACCTATGTGTGGAGCAATGGCGCAACGGCGCAAACCATTTCTAATCTGGTTGCGGGTACTTATACCGTCACTGTTTATGATAATAAAAATTGTACAAGTGTAAAAACGGTGGTTTTGGATTCCAAATCCAAATTGACGTTGAATGTAACCGGTACGGATGAAACTTGTCCAAATGCCAAAAATGGTTCGGCGGTAGCCAATCCGATTGATGGGGTAGGACCCTTTACTTATCTTTGGAATACGGGCGCTACCACAAAATCGCTTACTATTCTCGCACCAGGTACTTATAGCGTGACCGTTACAGATTTTGTGGGTTGCAAAGCGAGTGGTTCTTTTACGGTCAATCCTGCAGCACCTTATTCGATTGATATTACCAAAACAGATGCAACTAATTGTGCTGGAAACAACGGCACAGCCACCGTAACTGTCAATGGTGGTACGCCTCCTTTTGATTATAATTGGAGCAACGGCGCTAAAACGGCAACTGCAACGGGCTTGAGTGCCGGATTTTACACAGTGATGGTGATGGATGCAAAAGGTTGTATGGCAATGGGTTCCGTTACAATAGTTGCACCGCCACCTGTTTCTGTTTTGGTGAATGCTACTTCGCGCGTATGTCCGGGGGCGACTACCGGCACTGCCAAAGCGACTGCCAGTGGTGGCAAAGCGCCATACAGTTATTTGTGGAACAATGGTGCAACGACGGATTCTATCAGTAATTTAGGATCAGGCATTTATCGAGTAACAGTCACGGACGCCAATGGCTGTACCGCTACTGCTGCTGACACAATTTTTCAATCGCCTGCTTTAAACCTTAATATTAATGCCGCTCCGATCGTATGTGGGGCTACTACCACAAACGCTACGGCGCAGGTAAGCGGTGGCTTGCCTCCTTATGGATTTTTGTGGAGTACGGGCGCTACGACTCAAACCGTTACCAGCCTAACGCCAGGTTTTTACAGTGTCACCGTGAGCGATGCGAATGGTTGCACGGCTAGCACATCCATTACCATTCGCTCTGTGGATTTAAGAGCAGATGTTAAAAAAACAGATCTTCTTTGTTTTGGTCAAAATACAGGCACGGCTAGAGCAGTGGTATTTGGAGGGGATTCGCCTTATGCTTATGTTTGGAATAATGGTGCCACCACAGATGTTCTCAATAATCTTTCTGCTGGAACGTATATCGTTACCATCACGGATGCCAACGGTTGTAAAGCATCTGATACCGTTGTTATTAATCAACCACCTGATATTACACTGGTTCTAAGCGGTGATACACTGGTTTGTACCGGCGAGAATACAGGTTTTGTAAAAGCTTCGGTCAGTGGCGGCACTGCACCTTACACTTATGCCTGGAATACAGGCGCCACCACTGATTCTATCGGTGGGCTGGGCGCAGGTTCTTACCGTGTCACGGTGACGGATAAGAATGGTTGTCAGCGTAGTGCAAGCTTTAATATTGTTCAGGCACCACCTATTGCCATCAATCTTGAGGCGACAGAATTGGTTTGCGGTTCGGAAAACGAGGGGAATGTATCCGCTTCTGTAACGGGTGGAAAACAGCCCTATACTTTCAAATGGAGCAACGGCACTACAGAACCAAATATTGAAAATTTAACTACCGGCACTTACAGTTTGATTGTGACTGATGCCAATGGTTGCACAGCGATCAAAGAAGTGACGATTACAGTGGTTTCGGATTTTGGTATCAATGCGGTGCCCCGCAATGTACTGTGCAATGGGGATAACTCTGGCAGTATTTTAATAACACCACAAGGTGGCAAAACACCTTACACTTATCAATGGAGCAATGGTCGCACTACTGCTGAGATTACAAACTTGACCGCAGGCACTTATACCGTTACCGTTACAGACGGAAATGGGTGTACCGTATCACAAACATTGAATATCACTCAGCCACCGGCTTTGACCGTAACTGCCAATCGCGCAAATATCAATTGCTTTGGTGGTAATAATGGCACCGCAAGTGTAACCGTATCTGGTGGCACTGCCCCTTATACTTACCGCTGGAGCAATAATGCTACCACGCAGAATATTTCTAATCTTGCTCCCGGAACTTACACGGTGACTGTGACGGACGCGAATTTCTGTACTCAAACAGCAAGCGTTACCATTACACAATCAAATCAATTGAATGGAACGCCGAGTGTCACCAATCTTTTATGCAATGGTGAAACAAATGGTAGCGCCTCTGTCACAATCACAGGAGGTACAACGCCCTACACTTACCTTTGGAGTACAGGCGCAACCACCCAAACTATTTCTAATCGCGCAGCCGGTACCTATACCTTGACTACCACGGATGCCAACGGTTGCACCACTATTGACACCGCCATTATTACTCAACCGCCTGTTTTACAAGTCAATCTGACGGTTAGCAATATTGTTTGTACTGCTCAACAAATTGGCGCTATTTCTGCAATTGTGACGGGGGGCACTGCGCCTTATACCTACCGATGGAGTAATAATGCCAACACCGCGACGATTAGTAATCTACCGGCTGGCTCTTACACGGTAACAGTGACTGACGCAAATGGCTGCACGGCAACGGGAACGGCAGGAGTGGCACAGATTCCAAATTTAATGCTGACAATTGCTAAAAATGATGTCTCTTGTTTTGGTGCGGGCGATGGCACGGCTACTGTGACTGCCACTGGTGATGTACCACCCTACCGATACATTTGGAGCAATGGCGATACTACAGCAACAGCGGATAATTTAACGCCTGGCACTTACCGTGTCACCGTGACTGGCAATGCAGGTTGCATAGGCGAAGCCGATATCACAATTACTCAGCCAACGGTATTAATAACCCAAACTACGAAAGTAGATGTAAGTTGCAATACAGGTTCTACTGGGCGCGCCTCTGTCACTGTATCTGGTGGAACAACCCCATACGTATATGCTTGGAATACAGGAGCTAGCACGGCAACTATTACCAATCTGAATGCTGGTACTTACACCGTTACGGTCACCGATGCCAATGAATGCAGCGAAATTGACACGGTTATTATTAATCAGCCCAACCCAATCAACGTCACGCTCAATATTACAAAAGGTACTTGCGAGGGTGAAAACGGTGGAAATATTGCGACCAATGTAACCGGCGGCACTGCTCCCTATGCTTATAAATGGAGTAGTGGGCAAACAACAGCAGCTTTAAGTAACGTAGGATCAGGCACTTACACCGTCACTGTTACTGATTCAAAAGGTTGTATTGCAACAGGTACCGTTATTTTAACACCCTTTAAAAAGCCAACCTGCGCCATCACTTTACTGAATGACAGCACGGCACAAGTTACTCCTTCCGGCGGAACACCTCCTTATTCCTACGTTTGGAGTACCAATGAATTCACAGATATTGCACGTAAATTGCAAATAGGAATTTACAAAGTAACGGTCACCGATGCCAATGGCTGTATTACTTCTTGTGAAATTGAAATTAAAGGACCTGCTGTGCTTGGCGATTTTGTGTGGTTGGATATTGACCGCGACGGTATTCAAGACCCAGGCGAACCGGGCATTGGTGATGTAACGGTGATTTTATCTGGAACAGTAGAAGACGAAACATACCGCGATACCACCAAAACCGATGCCAACGGGAAGTACCAATTCCAGGTGCCACCTCCAGGGACGTACAAAGTTACTTTTGTCTTACCTCCAGGTTCTGGTCTGGTGCCAACGGTTCACAATGCGGGCAGCGATGATGCAAAAGACAGCGATGCAGATCCGAATACATTGATGACCCATTTTGTAACCATGCGTAAAGGCGACGTTGATTTAACGCTGGACGCTGGCTTTTATGATTTTTGTGTCAACCTGACCAATCCTGGCACCATCGGTTATGACCAGTACTTGTGCGGTCCCGGAGTTGATCCTGCGCCTATTGTAGAAGTGACGCCACCTGCCGGAGGTCAAGGCGCTATCGAGTATTTGTGGATGAAAAGTACCGTAGGTGGTCCATTTAACAATATTCATTGGCAGCCGATAGAAGGTTCAAATTCTAAAAACTACGATCCAGGACCAGTTTATGAAACCACTTATTTTATTCGCTGTACCCGCCGTGAAAATTGTGAATACCTGGAGACGAATATTGTAACAATTGTTGTTGGAAATCAAGTGGTTGCGAAAATAGAAGGACCTGATCTCGTGTGTACCAATACGCCGGTGACCTTCCGCTCAGCTAATCCAGGTGCAGCTTCCAATTTCTCTTGGGATTTTGGACCTGCTGCTAATCCTCGTTACACCAATGGCGCTGCGCCTTCTGTGACGTTCTCCTCTTTTGGGGTGTTCCAGATTAAACTGACCATGACGCAGGGCAACTGTACTTCTACCGCTATCAAAACCATTAATGTAACCAGCCTTTGCGGAGGGTTGCAGATTGATGTTGATGCCATTAATAATGAGGAAGTAATGGTGAATTGGTCGGTGCCAGAAGATGGCGAAAATTATCAATTCCTGATTGAACATTCCAACGATGGAAACACCTTCCATTCCATTGGTCAGGTGATGACTCCGAAACAAACGGCTGGTGGCATGCGTGCATACGAGTATCTCGATACTGCACCAAAGCGTGGTTGGAATTATTATCGAGTGATGGCAGTGGATCGTACCGGTAGAAAAGTTTTCTCAGAGGTAGAAGAACTGATTATGTACGCCAATTCAGAACTGATGCACCTCTATCCAAACCCTGTGCGGGATGTATTGACCTTGGAAATTTTTGAAACCCTGAATGATGATGTGCAATTGCAAGTGGTAAATACCAGTGGCATCGTGCTGCAAACTGTAAAAGCGCCGTCTAATGTGAAACGCCAGGAACTGGATTTCTCCAACTATCCGGCAGGAACCTATTTTATTAAAGTACGTTACGGAAAAATTGACGTCAAAGTGCTGAAAGTCTTGAAGAATTAAAAATAAAAAATTATAAAAGGTCGCTCCTATATTATTAAGAGCGACCTTTTTTATTACATTTTACATTATTTTCCCCATTTCTGTAATTGATTGATAATTGCTTGAAAATCCTTTGAAATGGGCGCTGTAAATGTTAAACGTTCATTTGTAATGGGATGATTAACAGTTAGTTGATACGCATGCAAAGTCGTTCGTGACATTAACGGGCGCTCCTCTTGAAATTTGCCTAATTGATAACCACGATGTTTTACTTCCGATAAATAAAAAGCTGCCCGCTTGCCATACAATGGGTCTACCGCTAATGGATGCCCAATGTGTTTGAAATGCACCCGAATCTGATGCGTCCGCCCCGTGTGAATATTGGCTTCCACCAATGAAAACGCTTTAAAAACTTCTATAATATTATAATCCGTCACTGCCGGTTTTCCCGTTCGGATCACCGTCATTTTTCCTGGTAGGGTAGGGTGCGGACCAATCGGCGCATCAATCGTGCCTTCCGGCGGATTTGGCTTGCCGTCCACCAACGCCAGGTATATTTTATCCACCGTACGATTAAAAAACTGCTGCGATAAATGTTTATGTGCTTCCTCTGTTTTGGCAAAACATATGATTCCGCTCGTTTCTCGATCCAGCCGATGCACCACCCAAATTTTTTCACTATAATATTCCGAAAGCATGGTTAATAAATTAGGCTTATCCGCTGCAAACCGATCTGGGATAGTTAATAAATTTGCCGGTTTATTTACAATTAGTAATAATTTATCCTCTTGTATAATCTCAATTTTCGATTTCATTAATTTTGATAAGATAATATTTAAAATTTTGATAAAAAAACATACTTTCCAATAAGAACGCGGAAGATATAAAACTTCCTTTGCAATACAGGCATAAAAAAGATTAAAAATAATTACTTTACTAATTTGATGTTAAGCTTGAAAATTATTTGATGTATCCATGCTTTCTATTAGCACTTTATATAGTTCAATGTTTTTTAATAAATTTGGATTACCCAATATGACCACATGCTCGCGTGCACGCGTTAACGCAACATTTAGTTTGCGGTCAACGCCTTCATCCGATAACGAGGATAATGCTTCCAGTTGATATAAGTTATTGGTACACAAGGAGATCAGAATAATATCGCGTGCTCCGCCCTGATAACGCTCCACCGTATCAATCGTAATATTGCTAATATCTATTTCTTTATCAATCAACGTACTGCGAATTTGAGCAATTTGCGCCCGGTAAGGTGTAATAATTCCAATATTTAAAGGTTTACCTTCGGACTTCGGACTTCCGGTTTCCGACTTCAATTTATAAAACGCCAATATTACATCTGCCACCTGCTCCGCTTCATGCCGATTGGTTTTCTGCGTAATACTCTGATTGTCAATACTCGTCGGCAAAAACAAAACCCGTTTTTGGCACAATAAATATTCCAAATCCGATGCATTTCCATTTACCTGAAATGTAATGGAATTAATTTGCCGTAAATAAGCGGACGTCGTTTCTGGCAAAATTTTAAGAGAATTATTATAAAAATGAATATTCGGGAAAGCCATGATGTCGCGGTGCATTCGCCCCTGATGGCTGAGCTGCGCGTATGCCCAATGCCAGCCCTGCTGCTGACAACGCTTGAAAAGCCTTTCAAATAAAGAGTTTCGGAGATTGGTTAAGCCTAAATTTTGCAAATCTTCATCCTGAACGGCTGAGATTTCGGGGTCTTGTGTCACTACCGCTGGTAATTGCTTATGATCGCCGATTAAAATAAAACGTTTAAATTGTGGCAAAAGCCCTGCCAACATGGGTTCTAATATTTGCGATGCTTCGTCTATAATAACCGTATCAAATTTTTTCAGGGAAAATAATTCTGGTTTCGTGCCGATAGAAGAAACGGTCGCTACGATAATTCGATGATTATCAATTACTTGCTTCAGGTCTTGTCGGGTTATAATATTTTCCGTTTTGGTTTGTAATAAATTGGCATGAAAACGTTCATCTGTTGCATAATGCGAGCCAATCCTGAAATAATGATTTTTAATATCGCCCCCAATCGCTTCAATGGATTCGCACATTTCATCCACCGCGCGATTGGTGTAAGCCAGTAATAAAATATTTTCTTGCGTGTTATTTAGTAAATATTGCACTAAATGTTTTAACATGACACTGGTTTTGCCCGTGCCAGGCGGTCCCCAGAGTAAAAAATAATCGGGTGTATTTAAAATTTTACATAAAATATCATGTTGCTCTTCCGTTAATTCGGGGTCTTTTAATAAATGTAATGGTTCGGCTTGCTGTGGCGGACAAAGACCTAATAATAAATTTTTCTTTTGGGAATGACTTTTCGCAAATTCATACAAACCGCGATACATCGCCAGAAAAGAGCTATCTAATAAATCTGGTTCCAAATTCCAATACGTAAATTGCTCAAAAACAGCTGTATTGAACTGTCGAGAGCGCAAGCGCACCGTGACCGAATCAGGTTGTAGCTCAACAATCGTACATTTGAAAATTTGCTGTGCCAGCGGCGCATCCCCATGCGGATATAGAACGGCTATGTCCCCCTGCCGGAAATTGGCAAGTGGATTGGTCAATTCCGTTTTGCTAAAAACCAACAGCGGTTCGTCTTCTTTCGACTGATTATCAGCTATTTTTAAATGACTAATAATACAAAATTGTTCCTGTTTACGTTCAAAGGTGTCGAGCCAGAGCGAGGCTTGCCCATTGGCAGATTCCACCCCTTGAATTCCCGTTTTTGCCAGCTGATGTTCTCGTGCAATAAATCCGGTAAATGCCGTGTAATATTTTCGCTCAATATCATTTAGTCCGCTCCAGATTTTTTCAAATTCGGTTAAATCCCGTAATGCAAAGCCCTTTAAATGAGGGAAATGTGCCGGATTTAATTTACCAAATAAACGCTCGCCTTGGGTTAATAAATCTTCTTTTTGTCCGATTTGTATTAATAACCATTCTAATGCGACTAAATGATTGCGCACCTGCAAGGCATCATATTGCTGCGCCTTTACACGCGGAGCAAAGCGCAGCGGCGTTTCCTGCTGGCTGGAATATAAAATATAATTAGCCGGATCGGTATCTTTACCAAAAGTCGATTGAATTAATAAATCATATAATAATGTTTGTACAAAATGATTGGGACTAATGCCGTAAACATTGGGCTGGAAAGGTCTGCCGCTTTTCAATTCTATGATGGCATTTTTATCATTGGATTGATGAAAAATATCCAAACGCCCTTGTAAACCATACATTTCCGAATAAAATGTCGGTTCCAAAAAGCAATTATTAATATCCAGTTGTTGTTCTGCTAAATCTTCTTTTACTAATTTTTTTAAAGTAATGTAATGTTTTTGGCTTTCATTATGTATCTCCCACAACTGCCCATCATCGAACAAACAAAATGCTAAAGGGTTGATTTGAAATACCTTAGGAAATAATTCTTTAAAAGAAATGTCGGGTTGGTGCATCAACTCATCCAAAAAGAAGTTGGCAATATTACCTAATGCTAAGTGTTTATTTACATCAAAAGGCAGAAATTTTTTAGTTAAATGTAAAAACGGCTCTACTCTACCCTCGCGGAAACATTCAGCAACCGCCGACACATCCACTAAATAATCCGGCTCTACTACAAAAGCTTTGGGGCGGTAAATGCCGGCTTCATCGACCTCCACATCCAGTAAATTCAGCGTGACCGGGAAACCAAAAATGCGGCGGATCGCCGCAATGGTCGGATCAAAATTATCATTATACCCGGTAATGCTATATTGTACCCGAATAGTTGTTTCTGGCTCATCTTCTGATTTGACAATCAGTTGTTTCTGCTCTTTAATATCTTTTACTGCGACTACGCGCAGTTTGGCTCGGAACGCTCGAACTTCCGATGGTTGGTAAACATATTGCCATTTTTCAGGAAGTAAATGATTTAGATCGGATGTAATAGGCGTTTGTAATAACATCGAAATAGATTCTGCAACCACTTTTAAACCAAGCAGATACACATCGTCTTTTTCCTGACCTGTACGAAAACTATTTTCCGCTAATTTACGAAAGGCATGAATATAATATTGTAATTGTCGCTCAAGCTGATGCTGGTGCGCCACGTAGGCGATGCGCGCGAATAGCGTAGAGAATTGAAGGCGTTCCGCTTTGGTGACTTCAAAAAACAAGAGTTGCAGCAGGCGATACAGCGCAGCAATTTTACCTTCCGGCTCCGGGCGCTGTGCAATTTTGCGTAACTCGTTGAAAAACAGGTGTGCTAATGCCTGGTTAGCTGTGTTCATATGTTTGGCAAAGCCATCCCCTTGGGACAAGTGTTAATGTGTTAAAAAAATGGGGCACTTGAATTTGAATCCTACTGCTGGTTAACAAGGAAGTTATCTAAAGTATAATATTCTATTTACAATATAATATAATAAATAAAAATTATATTATATAAAAGATTTAAATACTGATTCTTTATTAATTTCCATTCACGGCTACCACGCCCATGATCTGCGGCAGCTTGCTACGAATGGCTTGCTCAATGCCCGCGCGCATGGTCATAACGGACATGCTACAGCCTTCACAAGCACCTAACCATTTGATTTTAACGATGTTATCATCCGTTACATCTACCACTTCCACGTTACCACCATCTACTGCGAGGTGGGGGCGAACATCGTCGAGGGCAGCGTCTATGCGTTCTAATAATTGTGATTTTTTCATTATTTTTTATGATATTATGATATTTAAGGGTTATTGCATCATTTTTACAATTTGTGTCGGCTCCAGCATTTCGTTGCGGATGGCGACCTGACGGGCAACGTTTTTAGCGACATTCATAAAGGCTTCTTTGGTAATGTTTTCATCGCCGAGAATCGCCGGTTTACCTGCGTCGCCGCCTTCTCTAATGCCTTGAACAATAGGTACTTGTCCTAATAAAACGGAGCGACTAAGCTTTGCTAATTTCTTCCCGCCGCCTTCGCCAAACAGTAAATATTTATTGTCGGGCAGTTCTTTTGGAGTGAACCAGGACATATTTTCTACAACGCCTAAAATGGGCACATTGATTTGCGGCAGCAGGAACATATTCATCGCTTTTACCGCATCCACAACGGCAACTTCCTGAGGCGTGGTGACCATGACCGCGCCGGTAATCGGTACTGTTTGTACCAACGTCAATTGGATATCGCCGGTTCCTGGAGGAAGGTCAACAATCAGAAAATCAAGCGGTTGCCAGATGGTATCCTGTACAAATTGTTTGATAACGCCCGATAGACGCGGTCCGCGCAGCACCACCGCCTGCTCCGGCTCCACGATAAAACCGATGGAAATAACCGGCATGCCATAAGCTTCGAGCGGAATCATTTTGGGCTGGTTGTACACGTATTCGACTTTGGGGCGCTTGCCTTGCAATCCCAGCATTGTAGGGATGGAAGGTCCGTATAAATCTGCGTCGAGAATGCCAACTTTAGCGCCAAGCTCTTTTAAGCCGAGTGCCAGATTGACCGCCACGGTGGACTTGCCAACGCCGCCTTTCCCCGAACCAACCGCAATAATGTTGCTTACATGCGGTAAAACACTCGTACTTTGTTTTGACTGCTCGGTGCGGGACATCATGTGTACGTTGACGTTTGCCTGGGGGTAGATTTCCTGAACGGCGGCGATGCATGCAAAATTCATGTCGGCTTTATACTCGCTGTTGAGGGAGGGCAATTCAAGTGTAAAATTAATATTATTACCTTCGACTTCGAGGTCGCGTATCATGCTGCGCGTAATGATGTCCTGACCGGTTTGCGGGTCGATTACTTTTGTTAAAGCTTTTACTATGGTGGTTTTGTCGAAATTCATCGCTGTACTGTTATTTTTGGGCGGCTAAAGGCTCTAGCAAATGCAAAATATTATACCATTTTTCTTAAAATAATTACCATATTACATAAGCGACTAAAGTCGCTTGGACGAAAAACAGGCTAAAGCCTGCACTACGGTACAAATTTACAAACAAATTGGTGGAACAAAGAGTTTTTGCAAGTACGATTTACGAAGGTTGAATTACAAAGTGTGAATTTTGGAAAAGAAATCTACCTTTGTGGCACCATGAGAGTGTTTACTGACCTGACTGACCTCCCGTCGTTTCGGAATGCCGTGGTTACGATCGGCTCTTTTGATGGGGTACATTGCGGACATCAACGAATTTTAGAACAGGTGAATGCGCTGGCACAGCGGCTGGGCGGCGAGAGTGTGGTGATTACGTTTCATCCGCACCCGCGGCAAGTGATTTACCCGCAGGATGATTCGTTGCGATTGTTGACGACTACCAAGGAAAAAATTTTCCTTTTAGAAAAGTATGGCGTTGATAATGTGGTTGTTGTGCCGTTTACGGTGGAATTTTCGCAGTTGTCGGCGGATGAGTATATCGAGAAGTTTTTGGTGGGAAAATTTCAGCCACGTTGCATTGTAATCGGTTACGATCATCGGTTTGGCTTGAATCGGCAGGGCGATATTCATTATTTGCGGTGGCATGGTGAAAAATTTGGATATGAAGTGGTCGAAATCGAAAAGCAGGAAGTGGATGCAATGGCGGTGAGTTCGACTAAAATTCGCAAGGCGCTGGAGGCGGGGGATGTAAAATTGGCGGCGACTTTGATGGGGCATTATTACATGCTAAATGGCGAGGTGGTGCATGGGCAGAAAATCGGCTCCAGTCTTGGGTTTCCGACGGCGAATGTGGAGGTGAAAGAACGGGAAAAACTGATTCCGCCGGATGGAATTTATGCAGTGCGGGTATTACATGATAGTAAATATTATGGTGGAATGCTTTACGTCGGGACGCGCCCGACGTTGAAAAAATATAATAACCGGACGATTGAAGTAAATATTTTTGATTTTAATCAGACGATTTATGGCGATGTTATAAAATTGGAGTTAATCGATTTTATACGACAGGATACGAAATTTGAAAATCTGGAGGGTTTAAAAAAGCAATTGGAGCAGGATCGTAAAAAGACGCAGTTATTACTAAAAAATTTATTTTATGATCCGCAGCACTCTGAAACGATGCCAATGACGGCGGTGGTGATATTAAATTATAATGGCAAAAAATATTTAAAACAGTTTTTACCCATTGTACAAAAAAATACGCCGGAAGCTAAGATAATTGTGGCGGATAATGGCTCGACGGATGATTCGGTGGCGTTTTTGGAGCAGTTTTATCCTGAAGTGCGGTTAATCATTTCTAAAATAAATCATGGTTTTGCGGGTGGCTATAATGAAGCGCTGAAACATTTAGCGGCGGAAGATTGGAAATATTATGTATTGTTAAATTCGGATGTAGAAGTGAGCGATCATTGGTTGTCGCCGATGCTGGAATTGATGGAAAATGAGGAGACGATTGCAGCTTGTCAGCCAAAAGTAAGATCATATTTGCAAAAAAATAAATTTGAATATGCTGGAGGATCAGGCGGTTGGCTGGATGCGTTGGGATATCCGTTTTGCCGGGGTCGAATTTTTGCCATCACAGAAGCGGACGAAGGGCAATATAATAATGTGGAAGAAATATTTTGGGCGACGGGCGCAGCCATGATGATCCGGGCGAAATTATTTCATGATTTGGGCGGTTTTGATGCAGATTATTTTGCGCATTTGGAGGAAATTGATTTGTGCTGGCGGCTGAAACGCGCCGGATATAAAATTATGGTGCAGCCGGATGCGGTCGTGTATCATGTGGGCGGGGGCACGCTGGCATATAATACGCCGTATAAAACTTATTTAAATTTTAGGAATTCATTATATACTTTGGTAAAGAATGAGCCGGGGGTGCGCTTGCTGTGGCTGCTGCCGTTGCGGTTGTTATTAGATGGGTTAGCGGGCATTTTATTTATTGTAGAAGGTAAAATGCAGCATTTGCAGGCGATTGTGAAAGCGCACTGGACGTTTTTTCCGAATTTTGGTAAAATATTACAAAAAAGGCGGGAAATATTACATCAAATCAATCAGGTAAAGATTGGGGAATCGCGGGTGTGGGAAGGAAGGTTGAATGGTAGTATTGTATTTCGATATTATTTGTTGAAAAAGAGGAAGTTTCGAGATTTGAAATAACATTATAAATAGTAAGCAAATTGTAATAACATTTCATTATCCATATTATAAAATTGGTAAGCTGAATAAACGATTTATTAATTTATCTTTTTTTCAAGTACCAAAAACTCCAGATGGTCAGCTATTTTCACCTCAAATCTTTCAATTGGAATATAAGGTTTTGTTTTGCCAGTTTTTTGGTAGCCGTGGCGCTCGTACCAGGCAACTAATTCGGGGCGGGCGGAAAAAACCGTCATAAAAATAGCCTGACAATTTTCACAACGGGCATGTTCATCAGCAGCATGTAATAAGTGTTTGCCAATGCCTTTACCTTGTAAAATGGGCGAAACCGTGAGCATGCCAAGGTAGAGTTTATCCTCTTGTTTTTGCAAACGCATGCAGCCTATGATATTGCCGGATTCGTCTAAATATTTTAAAAAAGTAGTATTTGATGCGGTTATTATTTCGGTTAAATGGGATTCATCCGTGCGCAAACCGCCGATTAAATCAGCCTCGGTTGTCCAGCCTTGCTTAGAGCCTTCGCCGCGATAGGCGCTGTTGATGAGTTGTACAAGTGCGGGAATATCTTGAGTTGTGGCAATGGCAATCATAAAAAAATAAATTTTGCAGGGCAAAAATGAGGTTTTTATTTAATTTAATAAAAAAATCACTGGATTAAAATTAGCCTACTGAACCTTTCACTTTTACATCTGTTGGCACATCACTGCCGCCCTCATTTTCCAATGAAATTGCAAACGCATTCGCCGTATTTACTTGAAACATTTCTTGCAAGCGAGTTGGATCATATTCGATTAATCCGGCGGATTGAGGCGCCTGATTGCCAGTAATCGTCCAAAGTTGATATTGCTTGCCGGGAGGTGGCGCGGGTAAGTTCTTGATTGCCAATAGAGTAGAGCCTTGGGCTTGATTCCAATACACAATTGCTGCATCTTCGAGTGGAATCGCTCTTGTATTTGGATTTTTTATAAAGTCTAACTGTGCAACGACAGTATTGCTGGTTCTTCTCAAGGTTTCATTTTCTGAAAGCGCCTGATTTAACTGCTGTTCCAAGCCTTTGGAATGGTTATAACATAAAATCGCCATTACACTGGCAACCGCCGCGATGAGCAGTGCCGCGATGCTCAACCAATTACGACCAATATAATTTGGACCGGGTTTTATTACATTTTGTGCTGGTTTTGGCTGAACTTTATGTAGTATCTCTTGTTTAAGCCCTAACCTCGGCTCTTCCGAATGTAATATGGCGTATTGATTGAATGCTTCCTGAATGCTATGGATTTCATTCTGAATTTCAGGGTATTGCGCTGCCAATGCCTCTACCTCCCTGGCTTCCGCAGGTGCCAATGCTTCTGTGACGTACAGTTCCAGAATGCCCGATGCTATATATGCTTTTACATCCACCTATGAAAACATTTCTCTTAATTTACCAATAGCTGCGTACAGCCTGCTCTTCACGGTTCCAATCGGTATCTCTAACGCTTCTGCTGCCTCAGACTGCGTATAACCTTTGAAATAAATTAAATCTAAAATCGCTTTTTGCTCCGGGTTTAATTTATTTACAAGTTCTTGTAAACCAATGGTTTCTGGGTTGATTGCCGCTTCTTCCAACGAATGTGACACATTTTCAATCTGCTCACTTTTCCGGTTAAAACTTTTCAATCGCGCCCGATCAATGGCAGCATTCCGGGCAATATTTATAATCCAAGTTAATAAATTCCCCCTATCCGCATCATATTTTTCGGCATTATTCCAAATTTTCAAAATGGTATCTTGCAATACTTCCTCTGTCGCTTCTGTATTTTGCAATATCCGATTAATAACGCCATATAATGCTGCTGCATATTTATCATACAATAAAGAAATGCCTTCCTTATTGCTGCTTTTCAACAAACGGATAATGTTCTCATCGGATATTTGCGTGGCGCGGTTGCTCAAGTTGTAAGGGAATTCTTAAAGTGTAACACAAAGATAGTGGATTACCGCAAAAGACAAAATTTGGGGTGTTTTGTTTAAAAAATTCTTCACAGATGTGGCACATACTCTCCCCTTGGGGGAGTTGGAGGGGCAGTGCCACATCTATTTCGTTTTAAAAAAAGTATGAAAAATGCACATTTAAATTAAACGGCGTTCCCGGTGTAAAATGAATTTCTGAAACCGACTCCACTTCATTCAATAAGCGGCTTTCGGTATCAAATTGTGCTTCATTCCAGGCGCGATTCATTACATTTTGTATAAAGAATCCGACCTCATATTTAGGTTTTGTATAATTAAACACCGCATCTATTAAAAAATAGCCTTCTGCAATAACCGAATTGTCTTCATTCGCCGGGCGATCACCTAAATAACGATACCGCAAACTCCCGTTCAAACCATTCTCCGCCGCAAAACTCAAACCACCAATGCTGGTAATATTCGCCGCCAAGGGGATAAAGTCCTCATTTTCAGGCGCATCTGCTGCCCGTGCGAAAGTGTAATTTACATCAAAATCCGCAAATAACCAGTCCAGCAATTGCCAGCGACCCGCCACATCCACGCCGCGCCGGTTCGTTTCGCCACTTGGCTCCACCACCGCTTCATCGCCAACATACACAAATTCCTGTTCCAGATGTAGATTCCATGCACTTGCTGTTAATAAAAATCGCGGCGTTACTTTAAAAATTGCGCCTGCCTCTACGCCCAACGCTTTTGGTAAAATTTCCCGACCATTCTGCGCCACCACGACCCGCGTATCATTTGAGTGAAAACCGTAGCCGCTGTTGGCAAAAAATTGCAGGCGATCATTAATTTTATAATAAGCATTTAATTTTGGACTTATTACATTCGCCGACGCAATTTTACGATCATAATTTTCTTGTAATAAATCGACGTACATAAATTGAAACTGATCAAAACGCACGCCTGCATTCAGCGTTAAATCCGAGCCAATCCGCACCGTTTCATCCAGATAAACGCCCAGATTTATTTCATTAATATCGCCCAAAGCCAGCCGCTCCAGCACGGTTTGTCTGCCTTTTGTGCGCGACAATTCATTATCATTGGACGCATCATATCGCACACTCAGCCCTACTTCCGTTTGCCATTCTGCCCCCATCCAATCATTATTACGAGTGTAACTGCCATTATAGCCTAACAGGTTTCGATTTTCTTTTTGTTTAATTTGATCGCCATCCACCGGATTATTTAAAAAGAATGTAAAATTAGAATATAATTCAAAGTCATATCGGCTGAAATAGAACTGGTTACGAATGGTGCTGCCATCATCCAATAAAGAACTCAGTTGAAAATTAAAATTTGTGCGACTTGTATTTCCCCCTTCGGTATCATCAATGGCACCGAAACGACCAATCAAACCATTGTCCACCGCGCGCTGCGGAATCTGCCCCGATGCATCCCAGCGGCTGGTAAACGAAGACGCCGTCGCCGAAATAAACGTATTATTATTAAGTGCCGCATTATATTTTAAAAAGGCGCTAAAACGATCATACGCCTGCGGACTATCAAAATAGCCGTTGGAAAAGTAATATTCCGTCGCTAAATAAGCATTTTGAGAGCGCGTAGTCTGTGTGTTATTTAGTAAATTAAATAATCCAACCGCTCGATAGGTATCAAATTGTCCACCTTGTAATTTAATGATATTTTTATCAATCGCATTTTTCGTTTGAAAACCGACCTGTCCGGCGGTCGCAAAATTGCCATAAGGCGCATAGTACGGACCTTTCGTAAACTGCACGCGCTCAACGGTTTCTGGTATCAAAAAGTGCAAATCGGCATAGCCTTGCCCGTGCGCGTGCGACACCATATTCACCGGAATGCCATCGACATTTAATGAAATATCCGTTCCATGATCGATATCAAATCCGCGTAAAAAAATCTGCTCGGCTTTACCGCCGCCCGCGTGCTGCGCAATAAATAAACCCGGCACCATGCGCAAAATATCCTGCGAAGTATTGGTCGGGCGCAACTGAATATCAAGTGCGGATATAATTTGTCGATTAATTTCCGGCTCCGGCGAAATCGTAACGGACTGTAAATCAATGCCTGTGCTCTTTAACATCGAACGAACGGTCGAAGTTTCGCTATCGCGTACGTCCACCGTTTCTCGGAAAGTTTCATATCCTAAATAACTTATAATAACGGTGTAATTTCCCGCTTCCAGATTATTAAATTGATAAAATCCGAGTTCATCCGTGTAGGTTTGCTTGTTGGTATTTTCTAATATTACATGTGCACCGGACAAAGGACTTTTTGTCGTTGCATCCTGCACACTCCCGCGAATACTGCCGTTGTGCGCAAACGCCATTCCTATTGTAATAAGAACAAGGCAAAAAGTAAATAAGGCTTTCATATTTATTTAGTTTTTTGTAAAAATCAATAGCAGTCGTACTAAAAAACACCCCAATATCCTAATTTCGCAATTTCTGAATTTCGCAATTTCACAATTTCTATATCAACTCCTTCGCTTCTTCACAATACGAGCAACTCAAATTCGGATTCGTCGCAAACGCCTTCTGAATCAATTGCTTACCTTCTGTCAAGGCATTTTCTTTGGCTTTTAATAAACCATCCAGACATAATAATTCTGGATTTTGAGATTTTGTTACTAATGCTTTATTTAAATGTTCGCGGGATTTTTGCAAATTACCTTTGCGGTAGTAAATAACTGCCAGGCTTTTATTTACATCAATATTATCCGGGCGATTTTTATATTCTTTTTGTGCATATTCGAGGGCTTTATTTACATCATTTAATAATTCAAGGTAAATTTCAGCATATTCCAACGACATCATATGCCCATTTTTTTCATCATCTTCGAGCATCGGAATGATTTCATTTACTAATTTCTTGACTTCGGTCTCATTGCCTTTTTCCTTTTCCATTTTGGCTAAATCCATATAGAATCCAACCTCTGGAATCAGCGTACACGCCTTTTTTAGCAGGGCTTCTGCCTCTTCTTGATTGCCTTTCAACGCTGCCACATCCGCCAGCGCTGCCACCGCAAATGGATAATTCGGACGAGCGGACAACGCAATATTATATTGCATTTCGGCACTATCTAAATGTCCATAATATTTATATAAATTGCCCAAAACCAGCCGTGCCCATTCGGTTTGCTCCATACCCGGATAACCGGCGGAAACCGCAAGTTTCATGGCTTCAATCGAACCATTTACTTGTCCGTGAATTTCACGTAAATAAGAAATCCGACTATAAGACCGAATATCAGGACGAATCGACACCATTTTATCCGCCATTTCCACGGCTTTTTCATAATTGCCCAATTCGACATTTGCATCGACCAAAACACCATAAATGCCTGCATCATAAGGGTTTAGTTGTACAGCTTCTTCGCCGATCTGCTTTGCCTCTTCGAATTGGTGCAAAGATAAAAGTACAGAGGACTTATCCAACAAAGCCCGATAACGAATCGGTTTGTCAGGATTCAAATTTAATATTGCGTTAATAACAGTGAGCGCCGCTGGAAAATAATGTCCGTGTTCCCCGGAAATACGGGCTTCCTGCATGAATAATTCTGCTAGCGTAAGCCGCGCTTCCAGGTCATTCGTGTTGGCTTTTATTTTATTTACTAAATTATTATACAAATCATATACACTGCCCATTTCTTCCGTAGGACCAATCACTGCCTGCCGTTGCAGTAGTTCTGGGATTTCTACACTAGCATTATTTGAAATATTTTCCTGCTTATTACAAGCGATTGTAAAAATTATGATAAATATTAAAAAGGGTGTAAGCTTTTTCATGTCTTTTAAGTTGAATGTTGAAAAAAGAAGGGCACGTCTGTGATCTGAAACAGACTTCAAAACGTGCCCTCGTTATTATATTTGGAAAGAAAAATTTCAGTACTTAAATAAGTTCGGCACATTCCGTAAATGTGCCACACTATGATTACAAACTTAATTTACTTTAGATAATTTAAGTGTCTGAACTGCCTGATTATCAATGGTAATGGTAGCAAAATAATTACCGGTTGGTAAAGCATTTGCGTTCCAAACCTTTTGGTATTCACCAGCGGACCTATTTTCATTTACTACAGTTTGTAATAATTTGCCATTCATATCATAAATGCGGATGGCAACCTGACCATTTGCGCTTACCCGATACTTGAATGTGGTCTCATTTTTAAACGGATTCGGATAATTATAGGCAAAAACTACCGGCGTACTCAAGCCCGCCACACTCGTAGAAGGCGATAAAATCTGGGGTTGCGTGTATTCGCGGATCTCACCGGAGCATTTACCCGTGCCCGACCAGGGCGTCTGCACATAAGGGAATGTGGAAGTAAATGTCGTATCATTTTTATTAATACCCGTATCATAAGTCAGCACATCGAGTAAATCCTGCGTCACCGGCGACATGCCCGGCACGTAATCATCGTACCACAAGCCAATCGCTGCCAGCGCCACGCCCGCAACTGCCTGTAATTCAATGCGGGTGACATCATCTTCGAGGCGACGACCATTCGGGAAGCCATCCATATTCGGAATAAATTCCAAATCGGTAGTTGTATTAAAACGTGGATCGGTTAAGCCCAACACTGCCGCTTGAACAACACCTAAAGTGCTAAAATCAGGGTCGTTTCGTGGTGTAACTGGCACTGCCATATTCAGGCGGAGCATGTCGCCACCATTGGGTAAGAAGTTGTGAATGAAGGGTTTACCCGCGGCTAGTGGATTGCCGTCTTTGCCGGTTGCCAGTTGATACGGAATTAAATTTGGTACTCCAGTATGAAAAATGGGCCACAAATCCACCGCCCGCGCGGCACTGTCCCGTGGCAAGAGCAAAGTACCAAACACATCATCATCCAACGCCGTACCATCCAATGCCGGATTGCCTTTTAGTGCAAACAAACCACTCTGATTGTAACCGAAGTCAAACATTCCCAGGGAGTTACGTTGAATGCGCAAGGGCGCAAACGCAGGCACCGCACCACCAAATAAGCTATCGTCCATGTACAACGCCAGTTCTGGATTGTAAAAATAATTGCCAAACGTCGCCAGATTCGCCAAGTCTTCATACGGCGTCAACGCATTCCACAAATCTTTAGAACCAATCGGAACCACCGCTTCATTTGTCAATGGCATACCGAGGCGCGACACCTGCACCCAATCACCGGAGTAAGTTTCATCATATGATTCAGGATTCAACGTACGAATCTGTCGGCGGCTAGCGGATGCCCAGATGCCAATTACATAATCAGGATCGAGGATATTCGCGGCTTCGCTCACATTTTTACCATCTTTTTGCAACATCGAAATCGGAATCTGAATGGCAATGGTCGAAACATTCAAACACGCAACGCCGTCTTTCGGAGTGCCATTTTGTCGCGGCATATCGCCTAAATCAAACACACCGCCAAGGTCAACAAAAAATGGATCGTCAGTCGGACCGCAGAAGACTTTCTCGCCGTCGTTCGCTGTTGCTAAAGCATTCGTCATCAGCATGTTGTAAGTTGTATTCAAACCGGCAGCACCTTCGATGGAGCGCGGACCGATGTTATTCGGCGGCACCGTGCCATTTTCAATCACCGTTTGAAACGACCTACCACCGTCGGTACTTTTTTCCAGGGTGTAAGTCGTTTTATGATTTTGTTTGCCGAGGCGGATGTAAAAAAACGTGGTCGGATCTTCAAAAACTTTACGAAATGTAAAGCGGTATATAATATCATCGCCAGTCGTCATTACATCATTATCAATATGAATTTCGTAGCGGATATTTTCACCAAAACCATAATAATTCGGACCGCCATGTGGCAATTGCATTGGAATATAACAAGCGATAATCGTAATCATATCGGGATTATCCGGGCTGCGGAAAGCGTACAAATCTGTGTTATCCGCCAAGGGATCATTGGAAATTAAAGGCGCTTCGCGGTGGCTCGATGCAAAAAGCATGGACACAACCAGCAAGCACCAATATGTTAATAATATAATTTTTTTCATGATTGTAATTTGAGCATGTAATGTTTATAATATTTCATAAAACTGCATACTGCAACTGTAAACTGCTTATTCTCCATCTTGAGGAATACTCACCTCCGTTCCTCGCCAGGGCATCGCCAGATATGGGAACATCGATTGAAAATCTACATCATTCGCTTCTACGCCGGTAGAATATTGCAAGACATTCACCAGTTGATTGGTCACCGGAGAAGGTGAAGTGCCAGGAATATAATCATCATACCATAAGCCAATCGCTGCCAGCGCTACGCCCGCAACTGCCTGTAATTCAATGCGTGTGACATCATCCTCCAGACGACGACCATTCGGGAAGCCATCCATATTCGGAATAAATTGAATATCAGTAGTTGCGTTAAAACGAGGGTCTGTTAAGCCCAACACTGCCGCTTGTACAATGCCTAATGAGCTAAAATCCGGGCTGTTACGGGGAGTCACTGGCACTGCCATATTGAGGCGTAGCATGTCACCACCATTTGGTAAGAAGTTGTGAATGAAGGGTTTTCCCGCAGCGAGTGGATTACCGTTTTTGCCTGTCGCCAATTGATAAGGAATGACATTCGGAACGCCCGTATGGAAAATGGGCCACAAATCAACCGAGCGCGGTGCGTTTTCAGCCGGTAACAACAAAGTGCCAAACACATCATCGTCCAACGCCGTACCTTCCAATGCTGCCGCACCTTTCAAGCCGTACAAGCCATTTTTGCCATTGCGGAAGTCAAAGCTACCCAGCGAATTTGATTGAATGCGCAACCCCCGGAACGCCGGCACTGCACCACCAAATTGGCTGTCATCCATGTACAGAGCCAATTCTGGATTGTAGAAGAAATTGCCATACACATCAATGTTTTCCAAATCCTGATACGGGGTTTCAAAATTCCAGCGATCTTTAAAACCAAGTGGAATCACCGCTTCATTGGTCAATGGCATGCCGAGACGCGACACCTGTACCCAGTCGCCGCTATCGTCGGGCGCAGTGCCAGCTGCGTTCAAGGTGCGAATGGCGCGGCGACTCGCAGAAGCCCAGACGCCAATCACATAATCAGGATCGAGAATATTCGCAGCCTGATCCACATTTTTACCATCTTTTTGCAAGGTGCTGATTGGAATTTGAATGGCAATCGTATGTACATTAAACTTTGCCAAACCATCGCGCACGCGGCTGTTCTGACGCGGTGAGTCACCCAAATCAAAAATACCACCCAAATCCACATAAAAAGGATCATCTACAGGACCACAAAAAACTTTTTCACCGGTAGAAATCGTCGCAATCGACGCCTGCATAATTGTCTGATAATTAGGCACATTTAATCCAGCACCTCCCTCAATCGAGCGCGGACCAATATTATTTGGTGGCACAATGCCATTTGCCACCAGCGTTTGGAAGCTAGTGCCCCCGTCGGTGCTGCGTTGCAACGTGTACGTGGTTTTCAGATTTTGCTGCCCCAGGCGGATATTAAAAAACGTAGTCGGATCCTGATTCACCTGTTGAAAAGTAAATCGGTAAATAATATCATCGCCCGGCGTCATTACATCATTGTCAATGTGAATTTCATAACGAATATTTTCGCCAAACGTGTAATAATTCGGACCGCCAAAAGGCAATTCTGCCGGAATGTAATTGGCGATAATCGTAATCATATTCGGTGCATCGGGACTCCGAAAAGCGTACAAATCGGTGTTGTCCGCCAGTGGATCATTGGCAATCAGAGGCGCTTCGCGGTGACTGGAAGCCCAAGTCGCCACACTCCACACGAGCGCCAACGCCATAGCAAAGCCAGCCTTCCAGCTACCCGGAAGGTGTGTTGGTAACACATTTTTCATGCGTTCAAAATTTTGGTTTGTTGAAAAATAGTAATGTAAAATCGTACTTCTAACCTCGTACTACAAAATGGGCAAGTTGGGCGCGCGCTACAAGACTTGCGGTGTAATGTTCTTAGTTACGGGTGAGAAATGGGGATTGGTTTGAATGGAGTGGAAAAATTTTTAATGAAAGGAAAAATTAAAGAATATAATGTTTAATTATGAAATTCGAGGGAAAGTAATAATTTAAAGCATTTTGATGTTTTGATATCAAAACGCTTTAAATTGGTGTTTTATTCATCCATGTTAATTTTTCTTTCCCTTCTGCTTTTTCGATTTTGCAGTCGTCGCTTGGGGTTTTACTTGTTTGCGCAATTTATAATTGTCAAAATTAGTCACCCACTGCGCCCAATCTTCCTCCGACATTCTTCGAGCAAATTGCTCTGGCAGTCGCTCCGGCACACCCGCAGGCGCTAAATCTTTAAATTGTTTTCGCCCTGTTTTATTATTTTTTACAATTTCAAATTTATCATATAATTCACCGATTGTAGTGAATGCTTCATAAACTAAGGAGTCGCCGTTGATATGAATGATTTGATACAATTGAGTCTGCATCGCGGCGCGGTCAATCCACGATAAAAGGCTGGAAACGTACATTTTAGGTCCGCTGACGGATACGACATACACCGGTCCGGTGGAGTCAATCACCGTGACACCTACAGGCAAATTATTTCCACCACGCGCGTAGGTATGATCGTGTCCTTGTAATACCAGGTCAATATTATATTGATCGAATAATGGTTTTAACCCGTTTCTCAATCTTGGATTATCCCGCTCCCAGGCTGGGGAGTAAATGGGATGGTGCATTGTTACTACCGTCCATTTATTCGGGTTATTTACTAAAATTTCATTTAACCACGCCACTTGTTTAGCGCTGTCTTGTGAATTTAATAAAAAAGCCTGCGAATTGATCGAAATAAAACGCGTATTTTGATAATCCATGTAATAACAAGTCTCTTCCAGCCCCTTTGGTCCGTTTTCTGGCAAAGTAAAGGAAGGCTTCCAATGCGTGGATAATTCACTTTGGGTTGGTGTAAGTCGGCGATATTCATGATTGCCCGGCGTCATAATTTGGGGCATATTTTGATAAATCCAACCTCCCGCATAAAACCACTCACCCCATTCATGGTCGCGGTAAGGCACATTAATCAAATCACCGGCATGCAGCATAAAATCTGCCTGTGGCATATGGCTGTAAGATTGACGAATCGTTCTCGACCATAATGATTTCAAATCATTTTGCGCATCACCAAAATAAATGAATGAAAATGGCGCTTCTTTTGCTGCTGCTGTGCGAAAGTGCGACCATTCACTCCACAACGTGCTATCACCTACGCGATAAGCATAAAGCGTATTGGGCTCTAAATCAGAAAATTGTACGGAATGGTAATGTGCCGCGTTCAAATCAGAAACCAACAATTCCGTTTTGGCAGTTTCCACTTTGATGCTGTCGAAATTGGGAGAAGCGCTGGCTTTGGCAATTTGTCCATAACCTTTTGGTACGCTCACCGCTGTGCGCCAGGTAACTGCAATGGAAGTAGCCGGATTATCATAATAATTTAAAATAACGCGGTCGGGCACCTGAGATGGCGGATAATAATCTACCGTTGGATTTTGAGCATTTAAAAAATGTATCATCAAAATTCCAATCCAAATAATATTTAATTTTTTTAAATTCATATTTTAAAATTGATAATCAATGAGTTAAAAATTTAATTTAACACCCATGCGTCCCCACCAGGAGTAAAACTCCTGTTGTTTGATACGATTTTCAGTGCCTAAATAATAGCGCAATGGCGTATTTGTAATGTTAATTACATCCACAAACAAGTTTAAATTTTTGGTAATATCATAATTGCCTGTAAAATCCAATCGGAATTCTTTATCATAAAACTCGTCCAAATCAGCATCGGCGCCTAATTGTGATAAAAACGCATCGTGATAATTGGCGGTAAGCCTCAAAAATAGGCGTTTGGCATCATAAAACAGCGCCACATTCGCCGTATGTTTGGCTTGCCCAGGTAAAGAAATCGTTTCGGTGCTGTCGCCGCCCGCAAAAAAATCCAGATCATCTTCGCCAAAAACGACGACCGCATTCGTGTAATTTGCCGGAACACGCTGATTGATAAGCGCTTCTGAATAGGTATAAGTATAATTTGTATAAACCCCAAAATTGCTGAAAAAGCCTTTCAGAAAATCAAATTTGAATTGCGCTTGTAATTCCGCGCCATACACCGATGCTTTATTTCCATTTACTGCTTTTGTAATTTCCACTAAACCAAAATCTTTGGGATCGCCCTCGTGCGCAAAACGTTTAAAGAAAAATATAAAATCATCTATTTTTTTATAAAATAAGCCACCCGATAGGATGCCTCTTCTAAAATAACGCTCTGCCAGAAAGTCAATATTCGTGGATTGCGGATAACGCAATGCCGGATTGCCGAATTTTACTTCTTCGCGGTCTTCCTCACGGTAGGGGAGTACATCGTCAAAATTTGGACGGGAGTAGGTATAGGTTAAAGCTGCTCGTAAATTAAAATTGTCTGTTAATGAATACTTTAGCTGTACTTGTGGCAATAAAAATTCATGTGTACGCTGGTCGGTGAGGGTGTCAATGCCAAGGAAACGATTGCCGTTTAATAAAATTCTGGCACCGGTATAATCAATATCCGTCTTTTCATAACGAACCCCACCAATTAACATTAATTTATTAATATCATGTCGAATCATGCCATACCCTGCATAAATCCGCTCTTTTGCTTCATAATCTTCCCCATATGATTGGGTTCGGGTTGCATTTCTATCATAAATAAAAAATTGGGAGTTAAATTCAAAAAAATCGCGCAGCAAACCGGGCGATGGCATGTAATCGATTAAATAGCCCTGATCGAGCAAATTAGCATCCTGAAAGCCATCATTTACAGTAACCAAGGATAATTTCGGACCTTCGCCGGGGTAAATGTTGGAAGTACGATTGTAAGCGCCGTACTGCTGCGAACGAATGTCCCGATCTTTATCTTTTGCCCGTATTTTTCCACCGAATTTAAAATAACCACTGCTATTATTACCAAATGAATAAGGAATTGTAATATTAATACGTGGTGTTACATTGATGTCTTTAGTAATTCTATCCTCAAATAATAAATCATTCAAGGTATAATTATCATAATCGAAGGCATTTTTTTTATGTGCCTCTACCGGATATTCAGCGCGAGGGTACTCCGGGTCATCCACATTAAAACGAATGGCAATGGCTTGTCCTGGACTTTCAAAAGAGGATTCGAGGCGATCTGGTTCTTTCTCTTGTGCCAGCGCGTAGAACAGTTGATAATCAATGGTTACAATACCAATTTTATGTTCCCCGCCAATCGCCATCGTGCTTAGCGTTTGCTGTTTGACGCGGTCGCGCACGTCATGCACAATTCCGCCATATAAATAATAAGTCTCCGAAATGGCATCGTCTAATTCAAAAATTTTCCGGCGGCGCGTTTCATCATCTGTAAAACTATTATACATCGCCCGTAAATAAATAGAGGAGTTTTTGCCCAATCGAAAATCGAGCGTAGGCGCTACGCTGATGCGCGTGCGGGTGATGTCGTAGTGGCGTAGCTGGACCTCGCGGTATTGCACAAAATAATTGTCTTTTCCGGCATCCTGACTGCCAAAAAATGGACCTTTGGCAAATTCGTATTCAATATTATCCGAACCTTGGTTGTTTTCAAAAAAGCTGGAATTCAGGTTAAAACCAAATTTTCCAAAGCGCTGACCGTAAGTGAATTGCACCTGATAATTCGGCGTTTGACGCAAATTATTGTAACCTCCAGCCAATGTTGCCCGCACATCAGGAATCTCATCGGCTGCTTCTTTCGTTTTCACATTCACGGATCCACCGATGCCGTCGGCGTCCATATCAGGCGTCATCACTTTTGAAACCTCAATAAAATCAATCTGATCGGCAGGAATGATGTCCATGCCCACATAGCGTACGCCGCCCTGGGGGGATGGAATTTGTTCGCCGTTGACGTTGAAATTGGTGAGTTCCGGTGGGGTACCGCGCAATTGCACAAAACGCCCTTCGCCCTGATCGCGTTGCAAAGTAATGCCCGGAATACGTTGCATGACTTCGGCGGCATTCATATCAGGAAAAGTTGCAATTTGTTCGGCAGCAACAATATTTTTAATGCTTTCGGCTTTTTTTTGCTCCACCAGGGCGCGTATTTGCCCGGCGGCTTTGCCTTCTACCTGCACCTGGGCTAGCTCGATGGCAGATGATTGCAGTTTAATTCGGAAATCAGGGCTGGGATCTTTATTAAAATCATGTTGAATCGTATAATTTTCGTAGCCGATGTAAGCAATTTGAATCGTGATATTTTTAGTATTAATATTCGACAACGAAAATTCGCCCCGCTCATCGGTCACGGTACCCAGGGAGGTATTGAGAATGGCAACGGAAGCGCCGGTCAGCGGCTCATTAGTAGCAGCGTCGGTCACTTTGCCGCTGATGGTATAATTCTGACTAAATGTGGTAAATGGGATTGTAATAAAAATAACAAAACCGAGGTAAAATGATAAACGCATTGTAATAAAATAAGGCAAAGGTGAATCAATATTAACTTTCTTCTTTCCATTTTCCGCCACATTCCCAAGGAATCCCAATGGGAAAAACACCAAGGCACAAAAAATACAAAATATTTTGTGGGATTTAGTGTCTTTGAGACTTTGTGGCAAAGTAAAAAAACTGCCTCCGCCACACTGACGAAGGCAGAAACATATTCTAAGTTTATTTTTCAATCATCAATTTCTGAATGTATTGCTCGTTGCCCTGGATAGCCTGAATGAAATAAGTACCCGTTGGCAGATTGCCGGTATTGAATTGAATGTCTTTACCGAAATCATTACGCTGTACTTTTAATAACTGCCCGTTCACATTATACAAACGGATCACAGAAGCTGCTTCAGCGTCCAATTCGATCTTTACAATGCCTATATTTGTTGGGTTTGGATATATTTTTAGCGATTTTACATCGGATGTAAAGATTGATCTGGCAGATGTCGTTCCTGATTGGGAAGAGTAATATACCACCAAACGCGGTCTGCGCTCTGGGTGGTTTTGACCGTCGCCACCGTCTTCTGGGTCGGCAATATTTTCATACGATTCAAATTCACGAGCGTTTTCCACTTCACTTGGTCCCTGGTTCTCGCCTAACATAATGATGGACAAAGCATTACCGGCTTCCCAGCCTTCGCGGTTCACGATCTCTTGTACAATATTTTTCAAATCTGGAGTACGGTACATTCCCCAAAGTTCCCATTCTTCCGCTACAACCCAACGAACAGAAGCATTCGTGCGATTCCGGGTGGAAATGAGTGAATCCTCCGTGAAAGTTGGGGAGTTGTCCACATCATCGCCCACCATTGTAATGCGAGCCTCGTCTTCTGCCGATTTTCCTTCGTGAGAAGTCAAAACCAAGTACGCCGAATCAATAATAGCGCCTTGTGGAATCGCCACATTGCGGAAACGCAGACCCACCGTTACAATGTTTTGGTCAGTCGGGTCACCTTCCCAACCGGCATCGAGGTCGTCATCGTACAAATTGTCAATTTCATCATTGATTTGCTCGGCGTCATCTGAAGAAGCAGCAAACGTCACGCCGTCTTCGTCGGTGATGGTATCCGTCACCATGATGGCACGTTCAAACGCAGCAGAAGCAACTGTGTAATAAATCACCAGGCGCGGTATGCGTTCAGGATGATTTTGACCGTCGCCACCGTCTTCCGGGTCGGCAATGTTTTCAAAAGATTCAAATTCGCGGGCATTTTCTACTTCGCTTGGACCTTGATTTTCACCAAAAAGCATGATTGCCAGGGCATTACCAGCAGTCCAGCCTTCTCGATTTACAATTTCCTGTAAAATGTTTTTCAAATCTGGAGTACGGTACATTCCCCAAAGTTCCCATTCTTCCGCTACTACCCAACGAACAGAAGCTGTAGTCTTGGCACGGTCAGACACAAGCATTTCTTCGTTGTAGGTTTGTGCCTGATCTGCCGCTTCGCCAACAATGGTAATACGTGCTTCATCTTCTGCACTTTTGCCTTCATGGGAGGTCAAAACCAGGAAAGCCGAATCAATCCGAGCACCTTTTGGAATATAAATATTGCGAAAACGCAGTCCTACCGAAACTACATTTTGATCAGTAGGGTCACCTTCCCAACCAACATCGAGGTCATCATCGTACAAATTATCAATTTCATTATTGATTTGCTCCACATCATCCGTTGAAGCCGCAAAGGTTACCCCATCCTCGTCGGTGATGGTATCCGTAACCATAATTGTACGCTCAAATTTGAAATTTTGGGCAAATGCAGCCCCATTCCAAACAATAAACACGAATAAAAATAAGTAGTGTAGCGCTTTTTTCATCACAATCCTTTTTAAATGATTTAAAATTTAAATTTAAAAAACGGAAAGTTAGTAGCCCTGGCTTTTGAATGGAGCAATCTTTTGATTAAGAAATGGTTAAGTTTTAACATTTTGACTAAAAATATCTTTTTGACGCAATCAACTTTTTGACGGGTTGCTGCTGTTTATGTTTGTATTCACCAATTTTAAGGAAGCAAAACGATGTTCTCAGAAAAAGATAAAGCGACGATTGAAAAATACTTTGGGGTGCGGTTGGAAGAATTGGATTTGGAAAAACTGAAGAAAATTCAAAGAGAATTGCGCGCCAAGTACCACCCGGATAATTTTGAAAAATTTGAAGACGAAACGGTGCGCGAAATGGCAACCGAACGCTTTCAAATGATTGACGATCTGGCAAAAAAGATTGAAACTTTTTTATCAGGTAAATCTGCCAATGCCGGTTTTTCCCGCGACGAAGGCGAAGATTTTATGAATGCCCACGCGGTTTTTGCTGCCAATCAGTTGAAAATGGAAATTCTCACCACTGACAAAGATTTGAAATATCATTTATTCGGCGCGAGCTACCGTTGGCTGCAATTTGGCGATAAATTTAAAATTCCCGATACGCAGGCGTCCATTATTATAGATGAGGATCATATGGGCAGAAGCATTGGTTATCAGGAGTCTATCCGCATGTATCTGACTTTTAGCGAAAATGATTCGATTGATAAAATCGTGGAATGGTTATATCCGCGTATCAAAGATAAAGCAAAATCTTTATTAATTTCGGGGCAACGCATTGAAATTGAACCGTTTAGCATTTTTTATGCCATTCGTAAACAGGCGTTTCTGAGAATTGAACTACCTGCGGCTAGTTGAAGTTTATAAGTCGGTAAGGATCTAAGTGATTTCTCAAATCACTAGATCAATGAACATTCCCTAATTATAACACCTACGTTTTTGCCTTATGGCTATTGAACGTTATAACCGCCGCTTTCCCAATATCCTGCGCCAACGGCGTGCGCCCGAAGAAGATTTCGGACTGGGCAATCGAATAGCGGTAAAAGGCGAGCGCCTGCTCAATCCGAATGGTTCTTTCAATGTGGTGCGCACCGGCTTGCGGGCTTGGTCGCCTTACCAATCCATGGTAGAAATGAGCTGGGCTGCATTTTTCCTGTTTATTTTTACTTATTACGTTGCTATTAATGCGCTTTTTGGATCCATTATCATGTTGCTAGGGGTAGAAAGTGTGGCAGGGATTCAAATGGGCACTCCATTAGAAAATTTTGAACAAGCGTTTTTCTTTAGTATTCAGACTTTTACGACAGTCGGTTATGGCGCAATGGTGCCTTCTAAGATGCCTGCGCATATCATGGCTTCTTTAATTGCGTTAATCGGTAATATTTCATTTGCGCTATCTACGGGCTTAGAGTATGTTTAAAAATTAAAATTCAATTATTTTCCAAGCGGTTAAGAATAA
>CAZFBN010000040.1:24465-37990 GCA_964517145.1 uncultured Saprospiraceae bacterium | reverse complement strand
TGTCTAATCATTATTAATCGATTTTAGTAAATGAAATTTTAAACATACTCTAAGATTTTAATTGATTTATCATAAAAATGCATAATTTTCATAAAAATCAGTGTCCCGTCACCCATCCAAGCACCCATTCATGCAAGTTATACATTTTTACCACCGAAAGTATAATCGCCGCCACTAAAATCCGATGCGCCCAGCGTGCTGCGTTAGAATTTTTTGATGCGTAAACAGCTGTTAAATAGCTACCTATGGTTCGGCAGATGGCAACAATCGCGCCGATGGAAGTGAAAATTAAAAATGCTTAACTGCGCCGAAAATCGAGCTGCCCGTGCTGCCAATTGTTATTTTACAATAAAAGTGGTACGAAATAGATTTTGAAGATTTTCCGGTCTGTAAATTTCAAAAAAATGATCTTATGCTTTGATAATCAGCCATTATGAAGGTCCTATTTTCTAAAGTCTAACGTCTTAAAAGAAAACCTGATATAAATTAAACATTTTTATAATTGACAATATCACCACCGCTATCAGCAGCCGATGCGCCCAGATATTTGCTTGTACCGAGCGTGCCGCGTACAGTGCAGTTAAATACCCCCCCAGCGTTTGCCCGATTGCCATGATAAAGCCAATCTTCCAATCAATAAATCCCTGCCATTGAAAAATTAATATCGCTAAAAATGTATAAATGGCTACCATTGCACTTTTTACTGCATTGCTTTCGGTCAAACTATAACGCGCCGCCAGCACCATCACCGCCAGAAAAAAAATGCCCATTCCCATCTGAATGAAGCCCCCGTAAAATCCAAGCGCCAGACACAGCGGGATAATTGCCCAAAGGCTTAACGGACGATCCACATCGGTATTGCGCAGCCAGCGTTCAGGCTTGAAGAGCAGCACAAACAGCATAAACACCATCAAATATTGAAAAATCGTTTCAAACCGATCGCTGCTGATAAACACCGCTACCAACGCCCCAACAATCGCGCCAATGCTGCTGAACACCACAAACGCCCAACTCCGCCGCCAATCGAGTTTGCCGCCGCGCCAGAACACCCAGGTACTCGCCGCACTTTGCGTGAAAATGCCGATTCGATTGGTGCCATTCGCCAGATTGCCCGGCAATCCCATGATTTCGGTGAGAATGGTGAGGGTAATGGTAGAGCCGTTGCCCGCCAGCGTATTGATCGCGCCCGCCAAAAATCCGCCAATAATGGCTATAATATATTGCCAAATTTCCATGTGATACGGTATTATGGTGTTTTAATGGCTGCAATATAACACCATCGCACCACAACACTGTGACACTAAGAAATTGTTTGGCATAATTCTACCAAAACGCCGTTTGCACTTTTAGGATGAAAAAAGCAAACGAGCTTGTTGTCCGCGCCACGCTTGGGTTCGGGCGTGAGGAGTTGAAAACCTTCAGCGGTGAGGCGCTGCATTTCCGCATGAATATCGTCCACTTCAAATGCAATGTGGTGAATGCCTTCGCCGCGTTTTTCGATGTATTTTGCAATGGCGCTTTCTGGCGCGGTGGCTTCGAGGAGTTCGATTTTGGCTTCGCCATTTTGAAAAAAAGCCGTCTTTACATGCTCGGAAACGACTTCTTCAATTTTATAATATTCCTTGCCTAATAGCTTGGTAAACAATGCGTTGCTTGCTTCCAAATCTTTCACGGCAATGCCGATGTGTTCTAAACGGAGTACCATTTTGTATGATTTTTGCGGTAAGCCACGAACTGCCAGAAAACTAGCTTGCGGCTTGCGGCTTATGACTTGTTACTTTTTTAATCAATTCCACGACCACGCCTTCCCGATCCATACTTCTAATAATCAGCGCAATGAGAATAGGAATAATAGCAATATTAAACTGCTGCGGAATCCAGTTCCAGGTTAATAATAAAATCCATAAAATAGTGGCGTAAATTGCAAAACCGACTTTTAGCCATTTTTTAGCTTTACCTTGAGCAATTCCAATTGCCAAGAATAAGCATAACGGATTCATCCACAGCAGATTCCAGTTGTTTTTCGTTGTGATATGATCGGTACCAAACCACATGAATAAGATAAAAAATCCGCCCAGCCCTATCAATGAAAATGTAATAAAATCAAAAATATTTTTCATCCGCTGACTACCGGTGAAAGTTAGCACCAAAGCAAGCATGGCGACAATGACAAAAAACAGCGTAGGCGTGAAATTTATCACTGCTTCGGCAGTATTGACGGGCATTTTTTGTACCAGCGTTTTCGTGTGTTGCTCTTGCACCAAAGGTTCGCCGGTGGCAAGGGTCGCTTTTGCTAAATGTTGGGATAAATATTCTGGTAAAAACATTTGATTGCGGAAGTCCGCTTTTTTATCAGCAGGCGTACCTAATATTAAATCCATGCCAAAATTCGTCCATTGCATGTGCGGCATTTTTTCATCCAATAACTGCCGGAAGGTCACTTCTTTCACCGAATCTACCTGATAATCAATGCTATACTCTTTTTCAAAAACATCCCGAATGACCGTTGCACAATTATTATAAAAAAAATCGTACATATAATATCGGTTCTCCGGCTTATAATTCCATTCTAAAAACTGGATTAATTTTTCCTCCTGCGCGTCCGTAAAATTTAAAGTTTGCTCGGTGATGGAACGTCCTTCGCGCACATAATAGCGAAATAAATCTTCGGTGCGATCCACGCTGAGCATATAAGGCAACTTGCCACGCATGAATTTCCAGTAAAAATTGGGCGTATTAAAATCGAACGTGCCATAATTATATAAAATATCGCGCTCGGTGCGTTCGTCGCGCACGCGAATGGCGCTGTGTCCAAACACCGAATACAATTCATTTCCCGGCGAGCCAGTTATTAAACTAATGGTAATATTATTATCAGAATCATTTACCTGCGCAAAAGAAAATTGGCAGGTTATGAATAGGAATGTAATAAAAATAAAATTTCTCATAAGTTATGATGCTAGTACGTTCGTTTTTTTAACACACCCCCGTTGCACGGGGCAAGTTAGACACAAAGTTTAGTTATCCCTCTACCCTTGTCTCTCTACCCTCTACTATTTTCATATAACGCAAAAACACGCCCCACGCCATAATGACACTAATAATAAAGCCCACTTTTCCATCTCGAAAACCTTGTTGAATAAAGAAATGTTTCATAAACCGAAACCAAGGCTTAATTGCTAAATGAAAATACGTAATATTTTTTGTTTTTTTTGCATAATCCAATGCCGCCCAATCTCCATAACGCTCCATTTTCGCCAAAAAGTGTCTTGAATCTCGAAACGTATAATGTTCCAGCTTATTTTTTAAATGCCCGACCCTTAACCCTTTGGTCTCGATTTCCTCGTGCACCTGCTTATTATCATAACGACAATTTTTGTGAAAGAAACGCACTACTGCATCACCCTGCCAGCCCGAGTAATTAATTTTTTGCCCCATAAAATAATTCTGCCGCCCAATCCAAAACGCATCGTAGGGAATTTCCGGCTGCGCCAGCCATTGCTGCACTTCATTTTTTAAATCCGGTGTAGCGCGTTCATCCGCATCCAATAATAAAATCCAATCATGTGTTGCCTGTGGAATTGCCCAGTTTTTCTGATCGGCAGGACCGGTATAATGTCGTTGTAAAATCTTTACTTTATTACTAAATGATTGCGCAATTTCAACCGTATCATCCGTACTAAATGAATCTATAATCATAATCTCATCCGCCCAGGCGACCGATTCCAGCGCCGCGCGGATGTTGTGCGATTCGTTAAAAGTGGTTATTATGATTGTTAATGATTTCAATTACACACTGAACTTTATGATTGTTAAGATTTGGACTGATTTTGTTAATCATAACTGATCTTCATGATCTTAAAAATCAGTGTCCTATTTTATTTTCCATTAAAAATCGTACACCCATTACCGCAAACATGACATAAATTGCCGTACCCAACTGGGTTTCCAGCGTTTGTTCTACAATAAAAGAGACAATCATTATTACATGAAAGCCGCCGACGAGTAAATGTTGCCAGGCATTTTGATAAAAAAACGGTTGAAATGTTGCCCAAATGAATAATAATAATCCGATAATGCCCGTCGCCGCATAAAATAACACATATTCACTTTGCGGCATGTAAATTTCTTGTAACAAGTCGGGATAATGTTCAGCTAAATAAGCTTTGGTTTCGTCTTTCATATCCCCAAAACCCACGCCCAGCAAGGGATTGGCATTGCCCAAGTCAATACCGGCTTTGATGGTCACAAATCGGTAAGAATCAGATAGTTTTGCTAAATCTTCGCCGCGCTGAAATTGATAAAAACTCCATTGCATGTAATGATATTTATTCCACAAGGTCGGCACGAAACGGACGGCTAAAACAGCACCCAATATTAATAAACCTGCCAAACCTGCACCAATAACATAGCGTTTACTTTTAACAACCCACCAGATTACTAAATAACTACTCACCAGATATAAAGAAACCAAGCCACTGCGCACTGCTAAAATGTGAATGTAAATCAATAAAAATGCCGTAGCAGCTAATAATAACCAACGCTCCGCCGGAAATTTTATATAATATTTTTCATAAAAAAGCCAGCCGCCTATTACAATACAATACGCCACAATTAAACTAAACCGGATGTGCATCACAGGTGTAAAGAGCACGTGTCCTTGCCGGTAAGCTTCGGTAGTGGCTTCATAATCAATTAGATACAAGCCAATTGAATACGTACAAATAATAACTGTCAGCCAAAAAAAGACAGATAAAATCGGATAATAGACTTTTTTATCAAATTTTGGAATGGCTATAATGACAAAAGGCATTAATAAAAAGGGAAGTTTCATTTTTAATCGATTCAGCAGCCACTCGGTATTTTCTGACCATAAACCACTCAATAAAACAATAAAAAAAATGGAAGTTATTGCAATCAGTGCCCAATTTTGTATAAAGATTTTAAAATTGGCTATACTATTTTTATTAAAAACAGCATTTGCCGTTAATACCATCATACCGATGCTCGTCCAGGCATCTGCCGAGATAAGCATGGACACCAGCACCATTAAGATGCCAAAAATCCCTACGGATTGATGATTCAACCATTTACCATTAATCATTTACTATTTAGTATTTACTTTTCCATATGCAACAAAATAATCATTTGATAGCGATGCTTTATTATAGCGCATCGGTGTTTGGGTCGCCCAGTCGATGACTTTACCGCCTGCCTCTTCCAGTATTAATTGAGCCGGGCAAGTGTCCCACTCGCTTGTGCCGCCCATGCGCGGATACACGTGCGCCTCGCCTTTTGCCAGCATTAATAACTTGATAACGCTGCCTTTCGACAATAAATTTGGTTGACGAAATTGTTTAATAAACTCCGAAGTTTCCGCATTCATATGCGAGCGCGAGCACAACACATTCAAACCAATATCATGTATATCGAATTCAGAAGCATGTAGTTGCACTTGTTCGCCTTTACGTTCGAGGTAAGCGCCGCCGCCTTCCACCGCCCAGAATAACTCATCCGTCACCGGCACATACACCACGCCGATAATGGGTCGATCTTTTTCCAAAAGGGCAATATTGACAGCGAATTCACCATTGTGCTTTAAAAATTCCTTTGTTCCATCCAGCGGGTCCACCATCCAAAAGTAGTCATATTGTCGGCGCTCTTCATACGGCACCACCTTGCTCTCTTCAGAAATAATCGGAAATTTCACGTCCAACTGCACCAAACCGCTGGCAATAATGTCATTGGAAGCCTTGTCAGCCAAGGTCAGCGGCGAAGCATCCGCCTTCAATTCGATGGGCATTTCATCCACATTGGCGTACACGCTCAGAATGGCGGCACCGGCGCGACGGGCGATCTGGGCAACCTCGCCCGCTAATTTGATTTTATCCATTGGTTGATAGGCGTTTTCGTTTTTCTATGCAAATGTACCTTTGCCAAAGCGAAGTACAAAATTGTCGGAATCAGAATTACAGGATTAACAAATTTCTCTGCGCTGCGTTCTATGGCGTTAAAAATATTGCAACAGCCATTAAAAATGCCTATTTTTACTGGCATCCCTTATCACATTCAAAATCGAATCGCACATGAAAAATGTTTTATTTGTAATTGGCTTTGTGCTCGCAACTGCATTTGTACCGGCTTTACCCAAGCAAAGCGCGCTGCAAGGTGCCTGGCGCAGCCAAACCACCATCAATGGGGTAGCCATGACTCAGGTGTTGTTGTTTAGCAATGGCTATTTTTCTTCAACGATGTACCAGGCAAAAGATGGCGCTTTTTTTCAAACGACAGGCGGCAGTTTTACGGTTGAAAATGGCACCTTAACCCTTCATTATGAATTCAATAGCTCAGATAGCACCAAAGTAGGCACGACTGACAGCGGAAAACTCGAAATTAAAGGAAATATATTGCAAGTGAAAGGTGACAACGGCAATCAATTCAAGGGCGAAGCGCTGGATGCAGGCATCACCACTGATCTGACCGGCGCCTGGCTCATGGCTGGTCGCAAGCAGGATGATAAAATCACTCGCCGCGATACCACCACACCCCGCAAAACGATGAAAATCCTTACCGGCAAACGCTTCCAATGGATTGCCTACAACACTGCCACTAAACAATTTATGGGCACTGGCGGCGGTACTTATTCTGCTGAAAATGGAGTTTATACTGAAAATCTGGAATTCTTCTCCCGCGATGACAAGCGCGTTGGTATGAAATTGGAGTTCAAATATGAGGTGCAGGAAAACGACTGGCATCACATGGGCAAAAGCAGCGCAGGCGATCCGATGTATGAAATTTGGGCGAAGCGGGATGCGATGAGTAAATAAGCGATCCAAAGCAGAAAAACTTATTGTGTACAATGTAAGAAAAATAACTTTAGAAACCCCGGTTTGTCCGACCCGTCGGGAGAATTGAATGTCTAAAGGGTCTCCCGACGCGTTGCTTTTGTGAAAATTTCTGTTTCAAGATGAATCGAAAATTTTATATAACAAATATTTTAAAACTGTATTTGATTAAAAATCAAAATTCCGTGCATTTTATTTTTTTTTAAATCGTTTTTATTTGCAATATTAATAGGTTTTGACGAGTAAACCGTTTTTCATGCGCGGCTCGAACCAGGTAGATTTTGGAGGTAAGACTTGGTCTGCTTCGACGAGGGTCATCAAGTCGTCAAAAACCACCGGATAAAGACAAAAAGCAATTTTATTAGGATTTTCTTGAATTTTTTGTTCAATCATTTCCAGGTTTTTCGTAGCGTCCAGGTATTCAACGCGCCGGTCGTGCCGAATGTTTTCGATGCCTAGCAATGGCTGTAATACTTTTTCGTTCAACAACATGGTATCCAATACAACTGCTTCATTTTCAAAATCTTGCAATACCTTTTTTCCCCAATGCAATTGATACCAGCCTTGAGGCGTGCAGAGCGTCATTTCGTGCAGGCGCGTGGGCGCAGCAGGAGCAGGCAAAGGTTGAATTTCGAATACAGCTTCGAGTTGCTTCACCTCAAAACCAGTCGGTACTTCCACCATGCGATTGAATGCCAAAATATCCAATTCGACGGAAGGAAAAAATGCGCAATACACCTGGCGATACTGCTGGCGGGTGCGCTCATCGGCAGTTTGCGCCAGCAAACCCAGTGCAGCCATGCGGTGATGCCCGTCGGCGATGTAGGCGTGGGGCACATTGCTGCTAAAAAGCTGCTGCAACTGCAGAATCGAGTCTTCTTCCTGCACTGCCCACAGTTGATGAGTTTGCAGATCATTTTGAAAATGAACTTCTAAGAAATAATTTTTTTGGTGCATATATGTTAAAATCCAGGCATCAATCTGCGGCGCATCAGGATAAACCAGCAGCACCGGCTTCACCGCGGCACGTCGTTCTAATGTTAGCAGCATCTGTTTTTGCTCTTCCTCGTACATTGTACTTTCGTGTTTTTTAATGTCGCCACAGAGGTAATCATTGATATCCGTGCATGCCAGCAGCCCCAGGTAGTGCCGCTGCGGGGTCAGGATGCGGTACAAAAAAAAGCCCGGCTGCTCGGTGGATAAAAACAGCCCGGTTTGGGCAAAATCGTTGTAACGTTCTTTGGTAGTATCAAATAAATCAGGCGTTTCCGCGAGCTTCAGCGGATTCGGGTACAGTGCTTGAAACGGTGAAATGTGCATTGTCTAAATTGTAAAAGGTACAATTTTACAAAGATACAGAATGAATGATTCCAAATTTGAAATAAGTACCAATACTTATTGAATAAAATATTTAAATTAAATATAAAATAGACTGTTAATCAATTAATTAGTTAAAATTAGATTGATTTTGAATAAATGGATGGCGCGTAGAAAAGGAAAGAGAGAGGAAATAAAAAAGGGCGAATGCTAATTGCTAGTTCGCCCTCAAAAAAACTAAACCCCAGTTATATTCTTGAAGAAAACAATGCTTGCCAAAAGACCGCTTGCTTTCTGTTAGATTCCAAAATCGTGTGTTGTAGGTGTTTGATGTCGTAACGGAGCGCTGCGCAAAAATTAAATTTTTAAAACGCGTACATTGCTCCGACAAAAATAAGAACAAAATTTGAAACTTTCCAGTTTTAAGTCAAAAAAATTTAAAAGAACTTGTTTTTTTTATTTTTTCCACTCATTACCCAACTATTAGAAAAGAGATCAGTTTGCAAAAAGTTAGATCAGCAAATGTTAAATATTGCACTTTATTTTTAAAACGCAAGCTAGCTTGCCAGATTGTTTACAAACCTTCTCTTAACAAAGTCGAATAACGACCGACGTTATTCGGGATATTTTTTCAAAATAAGCAGCAACATTTCTGCTGTTAGAAAATGAATTTGCCAGCTTTTTGACTATCACCGCTTTAGAACAATCGAGATAAAGTGGAACAAATTATCTGCTCGTTTCGTTGATACAATCCCGTATATTCGCGGCAAATTTAAATTTATTGTTAATTAATTGTATCGATCGGCTGCATTTTTTTTAGCCATTAACAATTGTCAAATTATCGTCAAAATGAGCAAACAATACCTCGTTACCTCTGCGCTGCCATATGCCAATGGCGCTTTACACTTGGGTCACCTCGCGGGTGCCTACCTTCCAGCTGACATTTATGTGCGCTACCTGCGGCTCATGGGCAAAGATGTGGTGTGGGTATGCGGCTCTGACGAACATGGCGCAGCCATTACGATTCGTGCAAAAAAAGAAGGAATTTCGCCGCGTGAAATTATAGATAAATACCATGCGTTGAACAAGGAAACCTTTGAACGCTTGGGAATTTCCTTTGACTATTACCATCGCACGAGCGCTGCTTTGCACCACGAAACGTCGCAGGATTTTTTTCTAAAACTCTACAATAAAGGTGGCGAATTTGAAGAAATCAGTGTTGAACAATATTATGATGAAGATTTTAATCAGTTTCTTGCCGACCGATACATTATAGGAACTTGTTATAACTGCGGATTTGATAAAGCATATGGTGACCAATGTGAGAACTGCGGAATCGACCTCTCGCCTTTGCAATTGATTGAGCCACGCTCCACCTTGAGCGGCAAACCACCTATTTTGAAACCTACTAAACATTGGTACTTTAAACTGGACAAACATGCCGACTGGCTGCGCGAATGGATCGAAACGGGGGTGCTTGATGGCAAGCAGCACCATGACCCGAAGCTATGGAAAAAGCATGTGGTGGGCCAGTGCCTCTCTTGGCTCGATGGAGGATTGCAACCACGCGCCATCACGCGTGACCTGGACTGGGGCATTCCGGTGCCGCTGGACGAACCCGATGCCAAAGGCAAGGTGCTGTACGTGTGGTTTGACGCGCCGATTGGCTACATTTCTTCTACCAAGCAGTGGGCTATTGAAAACAATCGAAATTGGGAAGATTATTGGAAAGGGGAAAATGTGGAGTTGATTCACTTTATTGGCAAAGACAATATTGTTTTCCACTGCATTGTGTTTCCGGCGATGCTGAAAGCGTATGGCGATTTTGCATTGCCCAAAAATGTGCCGGCGAATCAGTTTTTAAATTTTGAAGGTGAAAAATTCTCAAAGTCTCGTGGCTGGGGTATCGAGCAGGATGAATATTTGGAGGCGTTTAAAGATTTTCCGAATAAGGAAGATGCTTTGCGTTACGCTTTGATTCGCAATATGCCGGAAAATAAAGACGCAGATTTTAAATGGGATGAATTTGTAGAATTCCATGATAAAGAATTGGCGGATAACCTGGGTAATTTTGTGAATCGCGTGGTGGTGCTTTCCAACAAATATTTTAATGGTGTAGTACCTGCTGTGGACGTTCATCTGGCGGAAAAACTCGAAGAAGTGCGCCACAAAGCAATTGAGCTGACGAGAGAAATTGAAGCTTTTAGTTTTAAACAAGCGGTGCAATATTTCTTGGAAATTTCTAGCTGGGGCAATACGTATCTGCAAGAGGTGTCGCCCTGGCAAATTGCCAAAACCGAGCCGGAAAGCCCGATTATCAAGGAGTGTCTCTATGTTTGTCTGCAAATTGTAGGACTGCTGAGCGTGTTGAGTGAGCCGTTTATTCCATTTACTTCGCCTAGGATTCGGAAATTGTTGAATTTGCCATTATTAGGAAATGGAGATTTGTTACAAGCCATTGAAACCCTGAATCGGGGCGAGGCGCTGGTGCCTTCGGGGCATCAGATCGGCGAGCCAACTATTCTGTTTGCTAAAATTCAGGATCGCAACGACACCAGCCGTTTGGAAATTATCAATCATCAAAAAGCAAAACTCGCCGCCGTAATGGCAATTGAAGAAGCAAAAAAAGCGGAAAAGGTTCAGGAAACTCCAATTGCAGCGCCTACTTCGACGTATGCACCTGCTAAGCCGGAAATTACGTATGATGATTTTTCGAAACTTGACTTGCGTACCGGAGTGATTCGTGAAGCGGAGCGTGTACCAAAAGCCGATAAGTTGTTGAAACTGAGCATTGATCTAGGATTTGAAACGCGCACTATCGTGTCGGGCATTGCCGAGCATTTTGAATCGGAAAACCTTATAGGCAAACGCGTGGTAGTGGTGGCGAATCTTGCGCCTCGCAAGCTGCGCGGCATTGAGAGCCAGGGCATGATTCTATCTGCTGAAGATGACGAAGGCAAGTTGGGATTGATCGCGCCGCCGGATGGCTGGGATGGCGGATGGATTGTGAAGTAGGGGAGTGGGTGGAATGATGGAATAGTGGAATGGGGAGAAGTTTTAAATGGTAAGTGCTGGGAAATCAACTTTTTAGACGAATTTTGAAAATTAACGTACTTATTACACTAAGCCTGGCTTGTTTGGTTTTAAATCTTTGAGTAACTTCACGGTTTCCAATGATTTAAAAACTATAAGCGGCAAAGGATGACCAATTTTGATAACTTTTTTAAGTCAGCCTTTACGGTTGACAACGTTATTTTTGGTTTTGACGAAGGTGACTTGAAAGTGCTCCTTATCAAACGTGGGGAGGAGCCGTACATCGGAAAATGGGCGCTTCCAGGTTATTTTGTGTATTCGGAGGAAGACCTCGACAGCGCGGCGGGACGAGTGCTGCGAGAGTTGACAGGGCTGAGCAAAGTGTACCTGGAGCAGGTGAAAACCTTTGGCAAAGTAGGTCGCCACCCTTTTGGTCGCGTGATTACCGTCGCTTATTTTTCATTGGTCAAAATCAGTGATTACAGCCTGCAAGCTGCTTCCATTGCCCAAAAGGCGCAGTGGCATTCGGTTTCAAAAGTAAAAGACCTGGCATTCGATCACAAAGAAATTTTAGAAGCTTGTTTTCAGCGCCTGAAATGGCTGGTGCGTGTGCGCCCGGTAGGTTTTGAGCTGCTGCCACCCAAATTTACGCTCACCGAATTGCAACATTTGTACGAAGCTATTTTAGAAACTGACCTTGATAAACGCAATTTCCGCAAAAAAATTCTATCTATGAATTTGTTGATGGACCTCGACGAAACGCAGGAAGGTGTTGCGCACCGCCCCGCCAAACTTTATCGCTTCGATCCACGCAAGTATCATCAATTTGAGGCAGAAGGCTTCAATTTTGAACTCAAAGAAAGCAAACGCAAGGAAAAAAAGACAACAAAAGCTTCCTTATGAGGAAAACCTGCTGACTGACCCGATATTTTACAACGATTCTCCTTTTGAATTGTACAATTTGATAATCAAGCGATTACCATAGTTTTGCCGATAGCGATTCACCAAATCCTTCAGCTTGGCAGGATCATCAGCATATTGATACAAGAACGTTTTTAAATTGTTAGAAGTGGGTTGTTCCAAAACTGAAATTTTCCGATCCAAGTTGTTAATAGTAAAATAACCATAATAACCAGAGCGATAACTCACCGGATTCTGCCCTATTTTATTCAAATCATCCAGCCATTGATTCGCCAGCGCTTCGTCCGCCGCTTGTTGGAACGTCACGTAGCCCCAGATCGCACCTTCAGGCACTCGCAATAATTCTGTTCGCTTCAGCGAAAATCCATTTTTAGAATACATATCGAGCGTGTAGCTGTCGCTGCGCACAATCAATTGCCCATCGTTGAAAACCGTATTTTTTAAATCAATATTAAAATTATAAAAACTGCTCGGCAGGTAGTCCATATTAATATCGTCTTTCACGGTCGTTTCCCCCGGCACACAATCCAACGGTTTGATAATGTTATTCAGCGCTATTTTTAACCGATTTCCATCTTTATGAAGCTGGTAATCAATGCGATAATTCAAGCATTTTTCGGTTTTGATGGACTCAATTTTGACAATCAGATTGCGTTCTTCCAAGGTAGGCGCTAAGGTTTCCCACATGTCCACATAAAATTCATCCTCTACTTCCGTGATAACCACAGGGTCTTTGAGCGAAGAGAAATCGCAACTTGCCACCATAAAAAGAGGCAGCAAGTAAAGTAAATACTTGAGTGTAAAATAACGCCGCATTTTCCAATGATTTTAATACTATCTACAAGGTAGAACGGTGAAAGCGACGAAATGCTGCCAAATTAATTGCAAATTCAACATTTTTTTATTCCGCCGTAGGGGAAACACGTTTTTTTGAACATCTAATTTGTAACAAACAAGAAATCACCTTCGTCCTACGAGTGAAGCGGTTGGTCTATCATTTTTGAAAAATTGATGCGTACTAACTTCATTTACACGAATAGGCAATAGCAAAAAGGCATGATCCAATTAAAACAAATACGCAAATCGTATCGCACCGACTATACTCAACTGCAGGTTTTGAAAGGCATTGATCTGGAAATCGAGTCCGGCGAAATGGTCGCCATCATGGGTTCCTCCGGCTCCGGCAAATCCACACTGCTCAACATTCTCGGCATTTTGGACGAATATGATTCCGGCGATTATATGCTGGATGGTACGCTCATTAAAAATTTGTCGCAGACCCAAGCGGCGCTTTATCGCAATCGCTTCTTAGGCTTTGTGTTTCAATCGTTTAACTTATTGCCGTTTAAAACCGCCTGGGAAAATGTAGCCCTGCCTTTATATTATCAAAAAGTGGATCGCAAGGAACG
>CAZFBN010000040.1:0-24365 GCA_964517145.1 uncultured Saprospiraceae bacterium | reverse complement strand
CCTGGGAAAATGTAGCCCTGCCTTTATATTATCAAAAAGTGGATCGCAAGGAACGTTATGAAATGGCGCTGGAATACCTCGGGCGCGTGGGCTTGCGCGATTGGGCGGAGCATTACCCCAACCAAATGTCGGGCGGGCAGCAGCAGCGCGTGGCGATTGCACGGGCACTCATTTCACAACCAAAAGTCATTCTAGCCGACGAACCGACGGGCGCTTTGGATTCTACCACCTCCTACGAAGTGATGGAATTATTTAAAAAAGTGCACCGCGAGGGCATGACGGTCATTCTTGTGACGCACGAACATGATATTGCCGAAATGGCGCAGCGCACGATCCGTTTGAAAGATGGGATGATTGATAATTGAAATGTGAAATGTGAAATGTGAAATGTGAAATTTAATAAAAAACATGAAAGAATTTACACAAAAGGATTGGTCCTTAGAAGGTGTAGAGGAGCCGGGTGTGCCATATACAGACTTGAAGGAGCGAACCAAACAATTTGCATTAAATATTGTCAATTATGTTCAATCGCTTCCGCAAAATAAAATTACGTATCGAATTGGAGATCAGTTATTAAGATCAGGAACATCCGTAGGATCAAATACACGAGCTTCTTTTCGGGCAAGAAGTAAAAAGGAATATGTAGCAAAATTGGGAATTGTAATAGAAGAAGCCGACGAAAGTATTTTTTGGTTAGAAATTTTAGAAGGAGTAGCCATTGGCAATCAAGAAGATACAAAAAAATTAAAGCAAGAAGCAGAGGAGTTAACGAAGATATTTGTCAGTATTTACAACAAGTATAAAGTGTGAGTTTTTCAAATCTCACATTTCATATTTCAAATCTGTATTATGTTTGACATAGATAAATGGCAGGAAATATTTAGTTCGATTCGGCGGCATAAATTGCGGACGACGTTGACGGCGCTGGGCGTGTTCTGGGGTATTTTTATGCTGGTAATCTTGCTGGGAGCTGGTCAGGGCTTGCAAAATGGCGTAGAATTTCAATTTCGGGATGATGCGACCAATAGCATTTTCCTTCGACGCGGCACCACTTCTATGCCGTATAATGGTTTGCCAAAAGGCAGGCAAATTATGTTTGATAATGCTGATTTTGATTATTTAGCAAAAGAATATAAAGAAATTGACCATTTAACCGGGCGTTTTTACTTTGCTGGCGATCAGACAGTATCATATGGTAATAAAAAATTATCCTTCCCGGTGCGCTCGGTACACCCCGACCATCAGTACCTGGAAAACACCATTATGATAGAAGGTCGTTATATCAATCACCTTGATATTAAGGAATTTAGAAAATCAGCGGTGATTGGTAAAATCATCAAGCGCGATATGTTCGGCGAAGATGCGGATGCCATTGGCAAAGAAATCAATGTCGGCGGCATCATATATAAAATTGTCGGCGTGTATGAAGATACGGGTTCGGAGGACGAAATGCGCATTATTTACCTGCCCATTTCCACCGCGCAAAAAGTTTATACCGGCACCGATGATATTCACCACCTGATGTTTACCGCCGGGAACCTCCCGGTGGAAAAAATGAAAGAACTCGAGGAGCGGGTGCGCCTTGATTTTGCGGCACGCAAGCAATTTGATCCCAAAGATACCCGCGCTGTTTTCATGTTTAATCTCGCTGAAGAATTCGAGCAGTTTCAGCAATTGTTCGCTGCAATTAAAGCTTTTGTTTGGTTCGTGGGCATCGGCACTTTGCTGGCGGGCGTCATCGGTGTGAGCAATATCATGTTGATCGTTGTGCGCGACCGCACCAAGGAAATCGGCATTCGTAAAGCGTTAGGTGCTACCCCCTATTCCATCGTTTCGATGATTATTCAGGAAGCGATTTTTATTACCGCTTTGGCAGGTTATCTGGGCATGCTGGCAGGTACGGGCGTCATTGCGCTGATTGGGTCGGTGGAGTCGCCGTATTTCCGCAATCCGCAGGTGAATGTTGCGGTGATTATTACCGCTACGCTGGTGCTGGTGATTTCCGGGGCGCTGGCAGGTTTGATGCCGGCAATTCAGGCGGCGCGGATTAATCCGGTGATTGCAATGAAAACAGATTGATAGTACACTGATTTTTAAGATTATGATGATTTAGACTGACTTATTACATAAAACATCATAATTATCATAAGTATCAGCGTCCAATTTTATGATAAATACAAAGTGTGAGTTTTTCAAATCTCATATTTCATATTTCAAATCTGTATTATGTTTGACAGAGACGCATGGCAGGAAATATTCGCGACGATGCGCAAGCACAAGCTCCGCACGGGCTTGACGGCGTTGGGCGTGTTTTGGGGCATTTTTATGCTGGTGTTCGTGCTGGGTATGGGCAAAGGCTTGGAAAATGGCGTGTTTCGTGGTTTTGGCAATCGCGCCAAGAATGTAATGTATGTTTGGTCCGAGCGTACTTCCCAGCCGTACAAAGGTTTTCAGCCAGGACGCGTGCCGCAGCTCACTTTGGATGATATTAAAGCAGTGAAAGCCAATATTCCGCAAGTCGAATACATCGCGCCACGCCATTCACTAAATGGTTCTATTATAACATATAAAGAAAAAAGTGCCCAATATGAAGTGCGGGGGGAACTGAGCGATATGTTGAAAATTGAAGCGCTGACGGTGTATGAAGGGCGTTACATCAACGAAAAAGACATTGAAGACAGCCGAAAAGTCGCGGTTTTAGGCATTCGTACCAAAGAGGTATTGTTTGGAAATGAAGACCCGATTGGTAAGTACGTGCGCATTCGCGGGGTAGAATTTCTGGTGGTGGGCACTTTTGGTCCGATGCAAATCAAACCCTGGACAGAAGGTGACATGGAAGCCCTGGTCATTCCGCTGACCACGATGGAACGCACGTTTGGTACGGGCGGCAGAATCGGCTACTTTGGCTGCACCGCTGCCCCGAATGTGAAAGTGAGTGAAATGGAACCGCTCGTGAAAGGCTTGCTCAAGCAGCGCCACAACGTTGCCCCCGACGACCCACAGGGCATCGGCGGTTATAATTTGGAAGAAGAATACCAGCAGGTGCGCACTTTATTCGATGGCATTTCCATCTTTTTGTGGTTTGTCGGCATTGGCACCTTGCTGGCGGGGATTGTTGGCGTGAGTAATATCATGTTGATTGTGGTGAAAGAGCGTACCAAGGAAATCGGCATTCGCAAAGCCCTCGGCGCAACGCCGCGCTCCATTATAAGTATGATAATGTTGGAGTCGGTTTTTATTACATCGTTTTCCGGTTACATGGGCTTGATCGCAGGAACGGCGGTCATCGGCGGCATTAATTACATCATGCTGGCAAATAATATTGAGTCGGAGAATTTTTACAATCCACAAGTAAATCTGGCAATTGGCATCGGCGCGGTGACGCTTTTGATTGTGGCGGGTGCCGTGGCGGGACTCATTCCGGCATTGCAGGCTTCACGGGTGAATCCGGTGGTGGCGTTGAAAGATGAATAATTTTATTTACACTTTTTTAATTCCTAATGAAAATGATTAAAAATGTAATATCAATATTCTTTGCCACAAAAACACTAAGCCACAAAAATTTCACAAAGCTTTGTGAATCTTGGTGTTTTGGTGCCTTTGTGGCAGGATATCAATTATAATTATAGGATGCTTGTTCATCTAAATTCTATCGTCTAATATCTAAAGTCTATCATAATGAATAAAGGTTGTTTATACGGTTTGGGTGGTTTTTTACTCCTGGCAACGATTGGATTGGGTATTTACTTTTACAATCAGAGCAAGAAAACGCCCGAAAATTTTGAAACGGAGAAGCCCGTCATTACTGACATTATTAAAAAAACAGTAGCCACCGGCTCGGTGAAGCCGCGATTGGAAGTTCTCATCAAACCGCAAGTGTCTGGCGTGGTACAGGAATTGTACGTCGAAGCCGGTAATATGGTAAAAAAAGGGCAGCCGATTGCCAAAATCCAGTTGATTCCGAGCGAAATGAACGTCAATTCCGCTCAATCCAGCGTGGAATTGGCTAAAATCAGATTGCAAGATGCCCAGCGCGAACTCCAGCGCCAACGCGAGGTGAATAAGAAAAACTTAGACGTCGAAAGTGCCCGTGTTAATTACGAAAACGCCAAACGCGAGGAAGAGCGCCAGCGCGGCTTGTACGAGGAAGGCGTTATTTCCGAGCAGGAATACAACCGTTTTAAGGTGGATTTGAATTTGCGGAAAGCGGAATTTGAAAATGCGCAGATCGTCTCCGGCAACAGTATTAAATCATTGGAAGCCAGCGTGGACATTGCCCGACAGGAATTGCAAGCTGCCATCAACAACCTGCAACTTTTGCGCGAAGGCGCTTCCCGCAATTCCCGCCAGGTCGCCAACGTCGTCGTTTCTACCATTGACGGCATGGTGTTGGATGTTCCCGTGAAGGAAGGTACGTCCGTGATCGAGCGCAACAACTTCAACGAAGGCACCAGCATTGCCATCGTGGCAGATATGAATTCCCTGATTTTTGAAGGCAAAGTTGATGAAGCCGACGTAGGCAAATTGAAAGAAGGTATGCCGCTAGAACTCACAGTCGGCGCGATTGAAGATAAAAAATTTGACGCGAACCTCGAATACATTGCCCCCAAAGGCGAAGACGAAGAAGGCACTGTGAAATTTCAGGTGCGTGCTGCCATCAAACCGACCTCGGAAGTCTTCCTGCGCGCGGGCTACAGCGCCAACGCCGACATCATCCTCGACCGCCGCGAAAAGGTGATTGCCATCAAAGAGCGCGATGTGATTTTTGAAAAGGAAAAACCCTTCGTGGAAGTGAAAACCGGCGACCGCCAGTTTGAAAAGAAACCCGTGCAACTCGGCATTTCCGATGGCATCCAGGTGGAAGTCCTCAGCGGCGTGGATACCACGACGCAAGTGCGCGTGATGAAGCAGTCGTAATGAATTTTCAATTGCTGACAGCACTCTGAAGTGCTGTCAGCAATTGAAAATTCACTTCTCCATTCCCACCACTTTGATCTCCACTCTTCTGTTCTGGCTCGCCTCTCGTTCATTTTTAGCTTTGGGATAGCGCATTTGCGCGTTGCCATAGCCTTTGTATTGAATGCGAATCGGTTCGACGCCATTTTCAAGCAAATAATCATACACTCGTTTCGCGCGGCGAACGGAAAGATCAAAATCCCAGGAAGTTTCGGGTACCGGTGGTAGAAACGGCTGATTAATATGCCCGCCAATTTCAATAGTCACCAGCGGATTGTAATGCATGAACTTCAATAATTTCGGGAGCTCCGGCTCGGACGGTTTCAATAAAACGTCCTGATTGCCTACGAAGTACAAATTTTTCAAATCGATGGAAGCGCCGATTTCTACCGGTTTTAAAGGAATTTCGAGCTTTTTCAATTCTCCAACGACGGCTTTGTTGAGTTGCGTTTCAAAAAAATAACCTTCTGCAAATACATCCACGCCAAAAATCTCCCCGGCAGGCACAGCTATTCTAAAATCACCGGACGTATCCGTCTGCATCGTGTCACGAAAAACGCGATTGTGCACGACCACTTCCGCTTCGATGCCTTTGCCAGTAGTGGGGTCCACCACTTTGCCGCCCACCGCGATCATCCGCAGGCGGCGCACCACTTCCACCGTGGCGCGGCGGTTCCGCTGTCTGCCTTCGTTGGTGGTGTTATTGGCAACGGGATTGGTCTCGCCGAAGCCGCGGGCAGTAAAAATGGAGTCGGAAAAGCCCATGGCGACCAGTGTGTTTAACACCGCGTTGGCGCGGGCGTCGGATAGTTTTTGATTGGCTTCTGGATTGCCTACGGCGTCGGTGTGGGCGGTGATGCGAATGGCAATTCTAAAGCTATCGGGCAATTCCTGCACGAGTTGGCGGAGCGTGGCGTCAGCGTCGGCGCGAATATCGGATTTACCGGAATCAAAATAGACGTTTTCGGTACGAATCGGAAACAAGGTGTCGAACGGTGTCTGCGCCTTGCCAATTATTACTATTAGTAGAAAAGCAATCAACGGGAGGTAGGTTTTTTGCATCATAGTTAAAAGGGTTTATAAATAGAATACCGGAATTATTTAAAAGATACATGTTATTTTATAGAGGTGATAATCGAATATAGTTATTCAAAAAATGGAAGTAGTGTTTCCAAAAAATGGTGTTTCGATCTAATAAGTTGACTTTTTGAGCTATAAATTTGATTTTCTCTGTTGTAAATCTGATATTTTAAAGTCCGAATTTGATATTTTGATCTCTGAATTTGATATTTTGAGATTAAGTTATAAAAAATTGAAAGAAAAATACCAAGTATGGCTTTTCAAAAGTGGTAGCCAGTGCAAGAAATAGCTCCATTTTAGTAGAATAAAGGATGCCTACATCATGAAAAATGCGATTTGAACCTCAAAAAATTAAAATTGTAGCAGGAAAAATCAAATTCGGAGGTTGATATTTCCTTTTTCGGAATCAATTAGACTTTTATTTAGTAAATCTATATTTTCGATAGCATAGCGAGTTTTAAAACGAAAGTTATTTACTCTTGTTTTAACGAATCCGTTGCTAACGAATCCAGCGGAGGCGTATAAGTAGAATCCTGATAGCTTGGCTCTGACTCATCGCCCGGATAAAATTCAACCGCTTTATTATTGCTGTTCATCACCGTGAAAATAGCGACCGTCAACACCAGCAGCACACTCGCCATGGTAGCCAACAGCGGCAGCATACTGCGCCGACGGGGCGGAGCGGTAGGTAAATAAGTCGGAACATGGCGCTCCACAGCAGGCGCAACCTGTGGTGCAGGTGGTGGAGGCGCCGGGGCAATTATTTCTTCGGGTTCTGGCAGGTTGATGAATTCATCGATGTCGGCAGATGGAGAAAGGGGGCTGGCGGGAATATTTATATCGAAGGAGGAAGTGCCTACGGTGATGCCGGTTGGTTTGAACTCAAGGTCGGAAGCTTCCGCCGCAACAGCAGTAATTTGAATGCTTTCCTCGTAAGTGAGGTTGCGCAGGCGCTCCTTGCCCATCACGATCTCCACAACGGATATTTTCAGCACCAGCGGAAACGTGCCTTCCAACAGCGGCTCCACATAGAAAACCCATTCGGTATAATCGTCCGTTTCTAAAAACTGCTCCTCGTCCGACATCGGGCGAATGGCAAAAGGGTGGGGTTCGGTTGGATCTAACAATTCTACCTGCATCACCTGCGAGACGCGCACGGGTTTGATGCGCACGTCGCTGCTCAGCTCGATGTTGCGAATGATGACCGCTTTGTCGTAAGCCAGGCGCACTACGCACTTCGTCTCCTTTTGCAAAGTCATTTGCGTGGGAATTTTGTACAACAGGCTGCCCGTTTTGGCAGCGGGCGCAGTGGCGAGCGGCATTTCAAAATCTTTGACTTCCAATGCGTTGATAAACAGCAACAAATCCGCGCGGATTTGATTGTACCGCAGTTGCAAATCGTCTTCGCTGATGGTGCCTTCGATGCGTTGGAGGTTGGCATCGTTCAGGCGGCTTTCGAGCAAGAGCAGTGCGCTGAACTTAGCAGAAAACTCCGGCAGGTGTTTTTTAATTTCCGAAATGGTGTCGCCAATGCTGTCGGGCACGAGGCGGCGGAGGGAAGACTGAAGGCTGGATAGAGTAGTGCTGTCCATGTGTTTTTAATTGCTGGTTAGCGGTTTTCAGGTTAAAAGTTCAAACTCGGAAGTCGCTAGTTGATACTACGAAGGTAAAAGGACAAAGTTGCATTTCAAAATGGAAGGCGGAATTCTGTGTTTCTGTCGCCGGGTAGCCAAAATGTTTGGGTTCAGCATTACAAAAGGGGTTAGATTTGTATAAATACTCAAAATTCCGAATATGAAAAGCCTGTTTTTCTACATATTATTTCTAATCCCAGTCTTTGCTATTTCACAGAATGATTATTTACTTTTTCCGAAAGAAAATGCAGTATGGACGACCTTGCGTTTTAAAATTGACACGCGCCTGCCACCCATTGAAAAAACAGATACGATAACGATTCATTATGGTATCGTTGGCGATACAATTATCAATGGATTGGTTTATAAGAAAGTATATAGCAGCCGGGCGCGAACATTCGACCCCAATTCCTCTACCAATGATTATGCCGGGGCTATTAGGGAAGAAAATAAAATTATTACACAACCTAGTAAATATTATTCAGATGGTATTGATACCCTTTATAATTTCAACCTAAAAGTGGGAGAGGTCTTTAAAAAATTACGCGATGATGTAAATCAACCGTATCTTTTATATCTGTATTCCATGGATTCTATTCAATTAGACAACGGAGATTTTCGCAGGCGTTTTAATATTGCCATTAAGCCGGAAAATGAAAACTCATTGGATTATGTAGATATCATTTATCGTTGGGTAGAAGGCGTAGGTGATATTCAGCATGGTGTCTTGTCGCAAGAATGTTTCAATGAATCCAATCCATATTGCCTTGATGTAATGATTTGTTATCAGGAATCACAAAATTTGTTATATCATGTCAATCCATTTAAAGATTGTTTTTATGAAAGCACGCCCGATACCTCAGAACTATATCCTTATCAGCCAATGGCGGTGGAGGGGGCGCATTGGATTGTAGCTTCTCAGCGCTCAGGAGGACTTTGGCTCGATTGGAAGGTAAGTTTAACCATGCGTGGCGATACAATTGTGAATGGAAAAAAGTATAAAAAATTATTTGAAGAAGCTTTTTATTTTGATAATGTAAGGAAAGTGCATACCAATCAAATTGTTGGGTCTAATCTTTATGCATTATTGCGTGATGATACCTTGAGTAGAAAAGTTTATTGTATTCATATTAATCCCACAAATGAGACCTTGCCCTGTCCAGCTAATGAAGAAGTTTTACTTTTTGATTTTTCGGTAGAGGAAGGGGATACTTTAGACTGGTGCAGTTTGAACTGGCAAAATCATTATCCTACAGTAGATAGTATTCGCTTTGAAGCATTTGACTGGACGCCCGGTATTCAAAGGAAAACCCTTTATACTAAATTGCTTTGGTCAATCTACGGAGATCTTGGTACAAATACAGTTGCGATTACAGAAGGGATTGGATATGATATAATAGGCCCATTTTTGCGTGGAAGTTATTTACTAGACTATTGTATTGGCACCGATGCGCAGTGCGGAATTCTTACTGCTACTAAAAATATTCCATTGCAAGATGCTTTTAATATTTATCCTAATCCTAGCAATGCCTATATCACAATAGAGAAAGCAGATCATACTTTTGAAAACGGTTCAATCATTTACTTAACGGATCAATTCGGACGGCTGATTTTACAAAAATATTATAATAACACATCGCAAGAACGAATAGACATTACTAATTTGCCGAATGGTACTTACTTTTTGGAAGTAGTAGATCAGGATCATGTAATGAAATATCAACAGAAAGTAATAAAGGCGGGAATCAGGTAAACTAAAAGGAGGTCACGCCTTGCAAAAGTGTCACCTCCTTTTAGAATAAACGTAACTAAAGCTCGCCGATACCCCTTACGCCGCTTTCAAATGCGCCAGCTTGGAGCGGTTGATTTTTTCTTCTGCATACAGGCGTGTGATCTCAAACTGTCGAATGTCGCGCTGCGAGGGCAGTTCAAACATGGCGTCGGTCATGATGGCTTCGCAGATAGAGCGCAAGCCCCGCGCACCGAGGTTGAATTCCAATGCCTTTTCAGCGATGTACTCAATGGCGTCTTCGGAGAAAGACAGGCGAATCCCTTCCAGATCGAACAACTTTTCGTACTGCTTCATGAGGGAATTCTTGGGTTCTACCAAAATGCGCTTGAGGGCGTCCAAATCCAGCGGATCGAGGTGCGCCAAGACTGGCAAGCGACCGAGTAATTCCGGGATCAAGCCGAATTTGCGCACGTCCTGATGATTGATGTATTGCAACAGATTATCGCGGTCAATCATTTTGGATTCTTCCGATTTAAAACCGATCACCTGCGTATTGATGCGGCGGGCAATAATTTTGTCAATGCCATCGAACGCGCCACCACAGATAAACAGGATATTTTCGGTGTTGACTTTCACGAGTTTTTGTTCGGGGTGCTTGCGTCCACCCTGTGGAGGAACGTTGACATCCGTGCCTTCCAGCATTTTCAAAAGCGCTTGTTGCACGCCCTCGCCCGACACGTCGCGTGTGATGGAAGGATTGTCGCCCTTGCGGGCAATTTTATCAATCTCGTCAATGTAAACAATGCCGCGCTCGGCAGCCGTTACATCATAATTGCAAACTTGTAACAGGCGGCTGAGAATGCTTTCCACGTCTTCGCCCACGTAGCCCGCTTCGGTGAAAACGGTAGCGTCCACAATGGCGAAAGGCACATTCAAGAGTTTGGCAATGGTTTTGGCGAGGAGGGTTTTTCCGGTACCGGTTTGACCGACAAAGAGAATGTTGGATTTTTCGATGTCCACCTCGCTGTGCTTGGTTTGGCGGAGGCGTTTGTAATGGTTGTAAACCGCTACGGAGAGTACTTTTTTGGCATCGTCCTGACCGATAACGTATTGGTCGAGGTGCTCTTTGATTTCCCGTGGGGTAATATCGTCGGGCAAGACGTAATGATGACGACCACTGCGGTTATCGCTGCGTTTTTTGCCATACAATTCTTCTTCGATGATTTCACCGGCTTGTTCTACACAGGCTTCGCAGATGTGCCCTTCGATACCGGCGATGAGAATGAGCGCTTCCGATTTATCCTTTCCGCAAAAGGAACAACGAAAATTCTGCTTGGTCGTTCGTCGCATTACTATCCGCTTTTTTTCAAATTTGAAATATGAAATTTGAGGTTTGAAAGTAGAAATTTCACATTTCGTATTTCAACTTTCTTATTTAGTTTAACATAAAGAGATGAAAGCTGGTTGTGCTTCCATCTCTTTGAAGGCTGAAAATTACTTGTCTTTTTTCATCGGGTTGCGTTCCAGTACTTCGTCAATCAAGCCGTATTCACGGGCTTCGGTAGAAGTCATCCAGTTGTCGCGATCCGAATCTTTGTCAATTTTTTCGTAAGGCTGCCCCGTGTGGTTGCTCAGGATTTCGTACAATTCTCGCTGCTGCGCTTTCGCCAGGTTGTAATAAATTTCCATATCGCTCAACTGACCTTGCATGCCACCCAGCGGTTGGTGAATCATCACGCGGCTGTGCTGGAGTGCGGTGCGCTTGCCCTTGGTGCCTGCAGCGAGGATCACTGCGCCGAAAGAAGCGGCAATACCCGTGCAAATAGTGCCCACATCCGGCGTCACAAACTGCATGGTATCATAAATGCCCAGCCCTGCAAACACCGAGCCACCCGGGCTATTGATGTAAATCTGAATGTCGCGCTTTGGGTCGGTCGATTGCAAAAACAGCAACTGCGCCTGAATCACGTTGGCAACATAGTCATTGATTGCAACGCCCAGAAAGATAATGCGGTCCATCATCAAACGGGAAAACACGTCCAAACCAACTACGTTCATCTGCCGCTCCTCAATTACGTTTGGGGTAAATGCCGTGATGTTGGGGATCGTCGCCATGCTTTGTTCGGCGTACTTTTCGAGGTGCATGCTACTCATACCGTGGTGCTTGGTAGCATACTTCATGAATTCATCTTTGTGAAACATACATTACGTATTTTTGTGAATTGTTAGTGGTTGTAAGACGGCGCGTCTCATTTTCACCACATAAATAACAATTCGATTTTATTCCGGTTGAATTTGTAACACTTCCTGTCAACATTCAGCAAAAACCGGAATTTTTAAGGCATTTCGGGAACTTTTTTTTGAAAAATATTATTAAAAATTATAATTCAACTGTTGTCTGAACCATGATTTATATGATCTAATTGATGACCATGATTATCTATACGCAGATACAACGTGCATCAACAAAATCAAGGTTATGACTAATGATCGTGGTCGTGGTCATGGTCGTGATGATGATGATCGTGCTCTTCTTCCTCCTCCACAAAATCAGCGTCCACCTCAATGTTTTGCATTTGCGCCGCCTGCGCCGCAGCGCGTGCTTCCTGCAAAATGGTGTTGAATTCCTCGCGGCTCACCGGTTTTGGATGGATGGTGACCATTTCGGCAATTTTTTCATGCAATTTATCCACGAGCAGGTCTTCGTACATTTCATTGAACTGCTTTTCGTCTTCGAGCAAGCGCTGTGCTGTCGCATCAATCAATTCCTCGTTGCCGTAGCTGCCAAAGTAAGAACGCACCTCATCTTTAAAACCTTCGGTAATTTCTTCCTCCGAAATTTGAATTTCAAATTGCTTGGCTAACTTATTGCGAATCAAAGTCCATTGCAAGTTTTTGGCGAAAGCCGGATAATCGCGCTCGATCAGTTCCGGTGCCATTTTTTCATTAGACGTTTTCAGCCAGCGCATCAGGAATTCATTGGGCAATTCCAATTGATTTTGCTCCATTAAATATTCCTGAAAATCGCGGAACAACAGCGCATCTGCCTGTTTATCATAAAATTTTGTAGCATCTTTGCGAATAGTTTCCTTCGCTTCTTCCTCACTGCTCACCACGCCCGGACCAAATGCTTTATCAAAAAATTCCTGATTCAGTTCAGCTATCTCCTGGCGGGTTGCCTGTTGCAGGGTCAGCTCAAACTCTTGCCCCACTTGCGTTTCGTGATCGTCATGATCCAGATTTAGCAGGTGATGGCGGATGTAATGTTCGTCCGGCTCGGCAAACCATTGGTAAATATTGGTGCGAACCGTGTCTCCTATGTTTTTGGTAAACAGATCGTCTTTAAAAGCCTGATTATCAATCTCATTGATGAAAATACCAAACTCCGTTGTAAAATCGCTTTCAGTTGCTTTGGCAGCAAATTTTACAAAATCGCCCTCCTGGATGTTGCCCTCCACGTCTTTGCGTTCGCCCAGGCGTTTGCGATAATTGGTCATTTCTTCTTCCAGCACCGCGTCGCTCATGTCCACCTGATACCGGTCAAAAGTAGATTGCGCATTCAAGCCCTGCACTTCAAAATCGGGCGCCAGCCCCACATCAAATTTGAAGACAAAATCTTGTAACTCCTTGGTATCGAAATCAATATAAGGCTGATCTTTCGATGGTAACGGCTGCCCCAGTACATTCAGTTTTTCCTCAGAAATAAAGCCGTACAATTCTTTACTTAATTGATTGTTAATGACATCCGCCAGCACACTTTTGCCATACATTTTGCGTACCATGCTCGCAGGCGTTTTGCCTTTGCGGAAGCCTTTCATTGCTGCCTGCTTGCGAAATTTTTGCAATTCCTGATCGAATTGCTCCTCATAGTCTGATTTCTCTAATGTTACCGTTACAACGGTATTCAGATTGTCAATATCTTCTCTGACAACTTTGGGCATATACTACTTTTTAAGATTGGAAAATTAGAATAGCGGAAGGATGAAATGTTGGAAAGACACAGTTGCTATCAAATTAATATTCCAAACTTCCAATATTCCACCTTTCCATTTTATTATATGTTTGGACAATACACAATTCGAGAGGAAAAAGTTTACAACCAAACCGGGAAAGTCAGCTTTGCAACTTGTTCACGACGCTATTTGTTAAATAGAAAATGTGAGATTTGAAATGCCATCAATACCAATTTCACATTTCATCTTTCACATTTCAAATTTATTTTCGTGCGGATAGAGGGACTTCCCGATTGCATCGGGATAAACTTCTCGTCCCGTCTTTCCTTACTTCGTGCGGATAGAGGGACTCGAACCCCCACGCCTTGCGGCACTAGATCCTAAGTCTAGCGCGTCTACCAATTTCGCCATATCCGCGTGTTATGTTTGGGAAGTAATTGGAATGAATGGACTCAAAATGCTGAAACATTGAACCTGAAACTCCCAAATAAACATCCCTTTTTAAAAAAGTGCTGCAAAGATAGATTATTTTTTAACAACAGGCAGCGACTTTTTAGCAAAAAATGTCAATTTTAATCATTCTAAGATGATAAAAAAGCCCATTATTTTTACTTAGATTTGTAACCTGACCATTTTAAAAACCAAATCTTTGTAATTATCAATTTTATCTCATTTAAAACTACTATATTAACGCCTATCCCAAAACTTATTGCGGCAGCTATCGTACAACATATAAAGCCCTGATTAACAATAGCCCATGAACTTATAAAAGCAGGATTCTTATGACAGTGATACCAGAGGCACCGATTTTACAGCAGGAGCAAGAAGAGAAGCGGTTGATTCAGAATGCATACCGGAAGTTATTGCGCTCTATTTCGAATGAGTTGAATAATGAGGATCGTAAGTTGATTCGCAACGCTTATGAAATGGCGGTGGAAGCGCATAAAACGCAACGACGCAAGTCGGGCGAGCCTTATATTTTGCATCCTATTGCCGTAGCAACAATTTGTGCAGAAGAGATTGGGCTAGGTCCAACAGCAATTGCGGCGGCGCTGCTGCACGATGTGGTGGAGGATACCGCCGTGACGTTGGAGGAAATCAAAGTGCAATTTGGCGAACGCGTAGGTAAAATTGTAGATGGATTGACCAAGTTAGACGGCGCTTACAATGCAGAAAGCCCCCAGGCTGAGAATTTTAGAAAGGTGCTCAGTACTCTGGTGGATGATGTGCGCGTGGTACTCATCAAAATGGCGGATCGCCTGCACAACATGCGCACCATTGGTTCGATGCCGCGTCACAAACAATTGAAAATTGCGGCAGAAACCAGTTATATTTATGCTCCGTTGGCACATCGTTTGGGTTTGTACAATTTCAAAACAGAGTTTCTGGATTTGTGTATGAAAATTACCGAACCAGAGGCGTACAAAGAAATTGCTGAGAAACTACAACAAACCAAGCGTGAGCGTAACCATTACATCAATGAGTTCATCAAACCTTTGAAAGATCGCTTGGATTTGTTGAGCGTTCATTATGATATAAAAGGGCGTCCGAAATCCATTTTTTCCATTTGGAATAAAATTAAAAACAAAAAAGTCCCTTTTGAAGAAATCTACGATTTGTTTGCCGTTCGCATTGTGCTGGATGTTCCGCTGGAAAAAGAAAAACTGTACTGCTGGCAAGCCTATTCCATCGTGACGGATGTGCACCAGCCCCTGCCGGAGCGCCTGAAAGACTGGATAACTGTGCCAAAATCAAATGGTTATGAATCCTTGCACACGACCGTGATCGGACCCAAAGGACGCTACGTAGAAGTGCAAATTCGCAGTGTGCGCATGGACGAAATTGCCGAGCGAGGATTTGCCGCGCATTGGAAATATAAAGGCATTAAAAATCAGACCGATGTGTATGAACGTTGGCTCGACAGTGTGCGCGAAACGCTGGAAGACCCAACCAAAGACGCCGTCGAATTCCTGTGGGATTTTAAATCGAACAGCCTTTTTAATGAAGAGGTGTATGTTTACACGCCAAAAGGGGAGATGAAAATTTTGCCAAAAGGCTCCACGGCGCTGGATTTTGCGTTTAGCATTCACACCGACCTGGGCTACCACTGCAAAGCCATTCGAGTAAATAACAAACTCATGCCGATGGGGTATGAATTGCAAAATGGCGACCAGGTACAAATCATAACCGACCGCAATCAAAAACCCAGTACGGAATGGCTCAAATGGGTGGTGACGGGTAAAGCGCGCTCGAAAATACGCTCGGTGATGAAGGAAGAAATGCGGCAAAAAGGTGAAATTGGACGGGAAGCATTGGAGCGCAAGTTGAAAAATTTAAAACTGGATTTTACCGAAAGTGTCGAAATACTGGTGAAAGCGTATGGTTTTCCTTCGCATGTAGAATTGTATTACCAAATTGCGGAAGAAAAGCTGACTATTCCTGAAATTTTTAAGCGTTTTAAGGCAGATAATGGCAAATTGGTGGAAGCTGCCGAGCTAGAAAAAGAAGCGATTGCGGAAAGGATTTCTGACCACGATCATCCGGTAGAAGTCCAAAAGCAAGTGCGCAAAAAGTCTGGCATTAAGCCACGCCTGCTCATCAACGGGGAGCCCGCTGAGCGGTACGAATATTCGTTGGCAAGCTGTTGCAATCCGGTGCAGGGCGACGATATTTTTGCTTACTTGACCTTGAATGCTGGTTTGAAAATTCACCGCACCAATTGTCCAAATGCAATGAATATTATGGCGAATTATGGCTATCGCGTGATGAAAGCCGAATGGGTTGGCGCCAGTGAGACAAATTTTGTGGCGACGCTGCTCCTCACAGGCATCGACGCAGGCAAGGGTATTATCCAAAATTTGGCAAATGAAATTTCAACCACTCTGAATTTGAACATTCGTTCTTTTGCTATCGCTGGCGAAGAAGGCACTTATGAAGGGCGTTTGAGTATCTTTGTAGCAAATACCGACCAACTCAATCGAGTTATTCGGAGTTTGCAGAACTTGGAGCACGTTTCAACTGTTAGCAGAATAGAGTAAGAGGGAGTCGGTAGCGGGTACTATGTGAACCAATAAAAGGTAACCAATAACAAAATAACCAATAACAACAAATAAATGGGACCGAGGAATCAGGAAGAGGTGATAAAAGAGGTGAAAAATATTTTTGCGTCGCACTTAGAAAAGAGCGGTTTTCGGAAAACCCCGGAACGCTTTGCGATTTTGGAGGAAATCTATCGGCGTACCGATCACTTTGATGCGGAGGCGTTGTACATTCACATGAAAAACCAGAACTACCGCGTGAGTCGGGCTACGGTTTACAACACGCTGGAATTGCTCGTGAGTTGTGATTTGGTCAAAAAGCATCAGTTTGGTAAAAACCTGGCGCAGTACGAAAAATCCTATGGATTCAAACAGCACGATCACCTCATTTGTGTGGATTGTGGCAAAGTGTTAGAATTTTGTGACCCACGCATTCAGCAAATTAAAAATATGATGGGCGAACTACTGCATTTTAACATCACCCATCACTCCTTAAATTTGTATGGTCAGTGCGAAGGCGCTTGTGACAAAACCCAAAAAGAAAAACCGGTTTTCTCAGAACCAATGGAAGCGCGGCATTAGGCTTTGGTATTCAGGGCGTTTGATATTTGTAAATGTTAAGTTGATCCGCATTCGTTTTTTTGCTAAAGTTTATTAAATTTGTCTCCGTTTTAAAAAAATAGGTAGGAGATCGGGTATCTCAAACTGCCGTTTCAAGAGACTTTTATGAAAATGTCAAGATAAATTAGGAAGCAAAAGCCTAATGGACGAAGTTGTCCATTGGGCTTTTACAATTTTATAAAAGGGAGAAACCGCAGCGTAGATTGAATTAAAAAATTTTATTTAGCATTAAAAATTTAAGCGATGGCAATAGACGTGTTATTGGGCTTGCAATGGGGCGACGAAGGCAAGGGTAAAATTGTGGATTACTTGGCGACCAAATATGATATCGTGGCACGCTTTCAGGGCGGTCCGAATGCAGGGCATACTTTGAAATTTGACGGCAAAAAATTTGTGCTGCACACCATTCCGTCCGGTATCTTCCGCGAAGGGCTCATGAATTTGATTGGTAATGGCGTTGTCATTGACCCCATCACCCTGGCGAAGGAAATCCATTTTCTTCAGGATGCAGGCGTAGATTATCAAAATAGACTGCTGGTGGCACGCAAGGCACATTTGATTTTGCCGACACACCGGCTACTGGATGCCGCTTCGGAGCATGCCAAGGGCAAGGAAAAAATTGGTTCGACGTTGAAAGGCATAGGTCCGACCTACATGGACAAAACGGGGCGCAACGGTTTGCGCGTGGGTGACATTAATCGTGTCAATTTTAAAGAAAAATATGAAGCCTTGAAAGCCAAGCATTTAACGCTGGTGACTTTGTATCCCGAAATTGCATTTGATCTAGCCGCCGAGGAAGAAAAATGGTTTACCGCGCTTGAATTATTACTATCCATTCCTCAGGTGGATGGCGAATATTACATCAATAAAGCCTTGCAGCAAGGCAAGCGCGTTTTAGCCGAAGGTGCACAAGGCTCCATGCTCGACATTGATTTTGGCACTTATCCTTACGTTACCTCTTCCAACACAATTACAGCTGGTGTTTGTACGGGCTTGGGCGTAGCACCGCAAAAAATCGGGCAGGTGATTGGCATTACCAAAGCTTACTGTACACGGGTTGGATCGGGTCCTTTCCCTACTGAATTGGATGACGAAACGGGCGAATTTTTGCGTCAGGAGGGCGGCGAATTTGGCGCTACTACCGGCAGACCTCGGCGTTGTGGCTGGCTTGACTTGCCGCAGTTGAAATACACTATCATGCTCAATGGGGTGACGCAACTTGTTATTACAAAAATTGATGTGTTGAATAAAATGGATGTCATTCAGGTGGCAACGGGTTATGAGTACGATGGCGGTATAACCGAAAGTTTGCCTTATGACTTGGTGGACATGCCGTTAAATCTAGTTTACGAAACCTTTCCTGGCTGGAAAAATGCACTCCAAGCAGCTGATTTTGAAGAATTGCCTAGTGAAGCTAAAATTTATTTGGAGGCTTTGGAAGAAAAATTAGGGGTTCCGATTACCATGGTTTCCGTAGGACCTGAACGCAATCAATTGATTTTGAAAGATGTAAAAGAAACAGTTTGAATAACAATTTAGGGCGTAAGAAATCAGGTGCCAAGCAGCCCTGAAAATCGAAATGACCATTTTGATTGGGAATAAGTGACCGAGCATTTTTAATGTATAATTTCATGCAGAGACGAAAATGAATTGATAATCAATTTTTTATAAAATGTAAAATAAATAATTAAAAATGCTCGACTACTTAGCTGGGTAGTGAAAACTATTCAACAATAAGAAGAACCCCCTCACCGCTAAAAAAAATCAGGCTCACACCATCAACAGCGCAAGCCCGATCTTCAGGGAAAAAATTAAATGGTAAGAAATTAGTTCAACGCGCTAATCACGCAGTTTTCAGTGCCAAACTGTGTCGGAACGTACTTGTCTGCTTCCTGATCGTTGATCCAGGTATTGCCATCCACCAGGTAACGGAATTCGTACTCCTTGCCAGACTCCAACTCAACGGTCGCTTTGAAAAAGCCATTCTTCTGCTTCTTCATTTCCACGCCATTGCTTGGATCCCAGTTGTTAAAATCACCCAAAACTTGAATGTTCTGAGCTTCCGGTGCTACTTCTACCGGCAGCGTGAAAGTTGCCTTGCACACCGGCTTCGCCTTCATAAACTGTTTGGTAATCATGTTAAAATGGTTTATAATTAAATTGGTAATAAGGTGATCGGGAAATGGGAGAATGGGGTGATATGAAACATTCCCCTATTAAACGATCCCCCTATCCCCCTTTTTATCGTTTTCCGCCTTTCAGCTCCTCTTGCAATTTTGCCAAAGTATCCCAGTCGCCAGCCGCAGCTAGTTGCGCCTGCTCCGCCCAGGTAGAAGGGTCGTGCATTCTGAAGCGGCTACCCGCAGCATCAAGGGTTTCTTTCAACAATTCCAGATTGGATTTTGCCAAGTCCTGAAAAGTCAGCACTCCACGCTCATTCAGCAAGCCAGCAATTTTTGGACCGATGCCTTCTATTTTGGTAAGATCATCCTGCACTGCTTCCGCGCCTTTACCGCCTTTCTTTGCCGGCGCTTTTTTGGTTTTCGGTTTTGCGGCAGCAGCTTCCGCTTTCTCCTGAATTTCCTCGGTCGGAAAAGCCGTTGCCAAAGGTTCACTTACTTCCAAAACGGAGTTAAAAATATTTAAAAACGGCGCTGGAACGTAATCATCCGCTTGCCAGTCATTTTCCCATTTTTCATTGTCAATCAGATAACGAAACTCATAACGACGCCCAGTTGCCAATTCCAATTCATAGAAATATTCCGTTTCATCGCGCTGCATCAAAGCGTTATTTTGAGGGTCCCAGTCATTGAAATCGCCTAAAATGTGCACTTCTTTAGCGTTTGGCGCTGCTTCAATCGGCAAAGTGAACGTAACTTTGCATGTAGATTTGCCTGCGAGGTATTGTTTTTTTAACATTGAGCGGTTTTTTAGAAAGTATGAAGGAAAATTTTATTTTGCTAAGTGTATTTTGGACACGAACCGTATCTTCGTTGCAAATTTAATGGTCATTTTGTTGATTGTCAATGAAAAATGTTTATAAAATTGTTAACTCAGGTTGAAAAACCTATTTTTTGTAAGGGTAAATAGTTTTTTAACATCATTTCTACTACAATAAAAAACTGTTTATTTGTTTGTTTTTTTTAATAATATTTTGAGGAATACACTGTTTATATATTTTTCTACTAATTGTGTTTTTATAAAAAAAGGAACGTTTGAATGCAAAAAAAAACGTGCCAATAGCCTAAAATACCCTTTTTCAAAATATATAGCAATGACAAAGATCATCTTTCAAAATTAACAACTGTGTAAACCCGATTTATTTAGAATATTTTAATTCAAATAACCCGATAAGCAATATTAAACATGTTTCAAGATGCTACTTCTCGCTTCTCTCGCACCGTTGAGAACTACATTCGCTACCGTCCGGGCTATCCCGATGCATTATTAGCGTTTTTAAAAACCGAACTTAATTTGAATTCAGACAGCGTCGTTGCCGACATTGGTTCGGGTACGGGCAAATCTGCTGCATTATTTTTGCAAAAGGGAAATGTAGTATTTGCGGTCGAACCCAACCCCGATATGCGCCAGGCAGCCGAGCAGTTATTACATGCTTTTCCAAATTTTATAAGCATCAACGGCAGCGCCGAAGCCACTACTTTACCCACTCAAAACATTGATTTTATTGTTGCTGGCACGGCTTTTCACTGGTTTGAACCCAAAGCCACCCGCCAGGAATTTCAACGGATTATAAAATCAGGCGGCTTTATTTTATTAATGTGGAATGTCCGTAATAATGAACGCTCCTCTTTTATGCTTGCGTATGAAGATTTTTTATTAAATCACGCCACCGATTATCATTTGGTGCGCGAAGTGTATCACAGCACGGCTGAATTCGACGCATTTTTTGGAAATCATCAATGGCAACAGAAAAATTTTGTCAATTCACAAACCTTTGATTTTGAAGGACTTTTGGGGCGTTATTTATCTTGCTCCTACGCTTTTCCTGAAAATCATGCCAATTTTAAGGACGCTAAAGCCGCTTTGCGCGTTATTTTTGACGAACATCAGAAAAATGGACAAGTGACGCTGTGGTATGACACGATGTTATATTATGGAAAATTTTGATGCTAGCTGAGCGATGCTAAACATCCATAGCATCTAAAGAATCAACAGCATCCACAGATTAAAAAAAGAATCATGCTTAAAGAAACAATAAAAGCACTATCCCGACAATATTTTGAAGCAATCGTCCAGATACGTCGCCACTTGCACCAGCATCCGGAGCTATCCTTTCAGGAGAAGCAAACCAGTCTTTATATTGCAGAAAAATTGCAAATATTTGGCATTCCTTTTCAACGAGGTATCGCAGAAAATGGCGTGGTGGGATTGATTAAAGGTAAAAATCCCGATAGTAAAATTATTGCCTTACGGGCGGACATGGACGCTTTACCGATTTTAGAAGCCAATAATGTGCCATACAAGTCTCAAAATGAAGGTATTATGCACGCCTGCGGACATGATGTGCACACAGCTTCTTTACTAGGCGCTGCCAAAATATTACATGAAATCAAAGAAGAACTAAATGGAACCATTAAATTGATATTCCAACCGGCTGAAGAATTATTTCCTGGCGGTGCGTCTATTATGATTCAAGAAGGTGTCTTGGAAAATCCCAAACCCGCCAGTATTTTTGGTCAGCATGTACATCCGCCGCTCCCAGTGGGTAAAATCGGCATGCGCCCTGGGAATTACATGGCTTCCGCCGATGAATTGTATGTCACCGTACACGGCAAAGGCGGACACGGCGCGCTCCCGCACGATTGTATCGACCCAATTGTTATTACATCGCATATCATAACGGCATTACAAAATATCATAAGTCGCTACTGCGACCCCACGATTCCTGCGGTTTTGACCTTTGGTAAAATCAATTCTACCGGTGGCGCGACGAATATCATTCCGAATGAAGTAAAATTGGAAGGCACGTTCCGTACGATGCACGAAAAATGGCGCTTCGAGGCGCATCAACGCATGAAAGCCATTGCTCAAAGCATTGCCGAAAGCATGGGTGGTTCCTGCCATTTTGATATCAAAGTTGGCTACCCGGTATTATACAATGAACCCGAACTCACCGCACGCGCACGCACCTACGCACAGGAATTTCTGGGCGCAGAGAATGTCGTGGAACTCCCGATTCGCATGACCGCGGAGGATTTCGCCTATTATTCACAACAAATGCCCGCTTGTTTTTATCGCCTCGGCACAGGTAATCCTGAAAAAAATATTACATCTCCCATTCATACAAATACCTTTGATATTGATGAAAATGCACTGGAAGTAGGGATGGGATTGATGGCGTGGATGGGGGTGAGGGAGTTAATGAATGAATAAATTAAAAATGAAGAATGGGGGCATAATGATGATTTGGGTTAGCAAAAATCATTGTCTTTAATTTTAACATCTTTTAATTTGGTGGGTAATTAAAATCTGGCTTCTGCATCTAAAAATCTTACATCTTTAAATCATGCAAAAATTAGACTTCAAAAAAGAACTCAAACGCTTTTACAATCCTTCTGCCAAGCAGCCGGAAATTGTAGAAGTGCCTGAATTTCAGTTTTTAATGATAGATGGTGTGGACGCCCGCCCGGAAAGCGAAGGCTTTCAACAGGCGATTCAGGCATTATTTAGTGTATCATATAAGACAAAGTTTTCAATTAAAAAATCCCGGAATTTAGATTATGTCGTCATGCCGCTCGAAGGGTTATGGTGGGCGGATGATATGGACGATTTTATAAGTGGTAATAAAAAGAACTGGAAATGGACACTTATGATATTGCAACCTGATTTTTTTATACAACAGGATATTAATGATGCTATTCAAGCTGCTCAGAAAAAAGCATCAAACGAAGCCTTGAGCCACTTGCTTTTAGAGCGTTTTAAAGAAGGATTCGCCGCGCAAATTATGCACATTGGTTCTTTTTCGGAAGAACATAAGAATATCATGAAATTACATGATTTAATAAAATCTCAGGGAGGACATTTTGACGGGCAGGCGCATGTATATAAACATCACGAAATTTATTTAAGCGATTTTCGGAAAACCGTGCCAGAGAAGTTGAAAATAGTGCTAAGGCAGCCGTTTAGTAAGTAAAGATTAAATAAACACCCAAATCATGATATTTTTATCATTTAAAACCTTTCATCATGGTACGGGCTATCTTTATATTTCTGATTCTATTACATGGGCTTATTCATTTTATGGGCTTCGCAAAGGCATTCAAATACGCTGATATTCAAGCGCTAACGCAACCCATTTCCAAAGCGGCGGGTGTGCTGTGGGTCTTAGCTGCTATTTTATTTATCATAACTACGATGCTGTTATTATTTAAAAAGGATGCCTGGTGGATGCTTGCCATTCCTTCGGCATTAATATCGCAATATTTAATTATATTATCCTGGCAGGATGCTAAATTTGGTACCATTGTGAATGTAATTATTATAATTGGTATCATAATTGGATATGGTATCTGGAATTTTAATCAAATGGCAAAGCAGGAAGTCAGTCATTTATTACAAGCAGCATCAAATTCCACCAAAATTATTACAAAAGAAGACATAACACATTTACCGCCGGTGGTGCAGCGCTGGCTAGAACGTTCACAAATTATTGGAAAAGAGTGGATTAAAACAGTTCATTTACATCAAAAAGGGCAGATGCGCACAACGCCCGATGGTGCCTGGATGCCAGTGCAAGCCGAGCAATATTTTACTACGGATCCGCCGGGATTTGTTTGGATTGCGGATGTAAAAATGATGAAAATTTTACATTTATCAGGCATTGATACTTATTACAATAGCAAAGGTCACATGCTGATTAAAGCGCTTTCATTGGTGCCGGTGGTGAATGCGAGTGGACCAGAAACGGACCAGGGCACGATGCTGCGTTATTTAGCGGAAATGATATGGTTTCCCAGCGCGGCTTTGAATTATTATATTTCTTGGAAAGAAATTGATAAAAAATCAGCAAAGGCTATCATGACTTATGGCAATAATACCGTTTCTGGCATTTTTTATTTCAATTCTGACGGAGATATGATATCTTTTGAAGCGGATCGTTATTATGATCGGAAAGAAGGGGCGACGCTGGAACGCTGGTACATCGAAAACACGGCTTATGGTGAACGCGCTGGAATCCGCATGCCTGTTGCTTCGGAAGTGACCTGGAAGTTAAAAGAAGGGGATTTTACCTGGTATAAATTGGAAATTTCAGCGGTAGATTATAATGATAATTAAGTATAGGGTTTCCGCACCAAAACTCAAGAAAGAATTTGTTTTAGATAATGCGGAT
>CAZFBN010000039.1:13542-38418 GCA_964517145.1 uncultured Saprospiraceae bacterium | reverse complement strand
TGATTCACAAACTCCGAGGATAACGTATTTTTACGCAAAATTATTCCCCGGCAGAACCTGAAAAGATAGAAAGCCGAGCTGTACTTTTATTAAGTTCTTTTCTTATTTCAGATGTATGAAGTGCAGAGACGTTCTATTCCAGAGGAGTTGCAATCCAAGACTTTTCGTGTTTTAAAAAGCTTTTATTTGCTGAATTCGTTCAAATTCCCATATTTTTACCTTCAACTCAAATCGAATTCAAACCATGACCTACTCTATTCCACCTATACTCTGGCAACCTTCGGAGGCATTTGTCCGCCATTCTAATTTGATGCGCTACTTACATTGGCTTCAAGTAGAAAAGGATTTACACTTCACTGATTATCAATCACTTTGGGCGTGGTCAGTAGAGGAGCCAGCGGCGTTTTGGGCATCTATTTGGCAATTTTTTGATGTAAAAAGCCATGCACTTTATACGCAGGTGTTGTCGGATGATGCGATGCCCGATGCGCGTTGGTTCGAGGGCAGTACGCTGAATTATGCGGAGCATATTTTTAAAAGTTATACGGATGACCATTCGGCATTGATTTTTCAATCGGAGCGACATGCGCTTACAGAGATTTCCTGGGCAACCTTGTGGCGGCAGGTAGCGGCGCTAAGCCAATATCTGCGCGGCTTGGGCGTGCAGCCCGGGGATCGGGTGGTGGCGTATTTGCCAAACATTCCGGAGGCGACGGTGTCATTTTTGGCAGCGTGCGCGGTAGGCGCGGTGTGGTCGAGTTGCTCGCCCGATTTTGGTGCGAATAGTGTGCTGGATCGTTTTCAACAGATTGAACCCAAGGTTTTTATTACCGTTGACGGGTATCAATACAATGGAAAATCCTTTGATAAAATGGAGACTGTCAGGGAATTATGTCATAAGCTGCCGACGCTGGAGAAGGTGATTTTAATACCCTACCTGCATGAAGAAGTCATCGCAGAAGGAATTCCGAATGTGGTGCATTGGGAGAATGCTATTATTGATACTCAAGTTGAATTGACGTTTGAAGCCGTGCCTTTTGCGCATCCGATCTGGGTGCTGTATTCGTCAGGCACGACGGGGCTTCCCAAAGCCATTACACATTCGCACGGCGGAGTTTTATTAGAACATTATAAATATGTAGCGCTGCATAATGATGTGCATCATGGTGAGCGGTTTTTCTGGTTTTCTACCACGGGCTGGATGATGTGGAATTTTGTGCAAGCGTCGCTATTGGTGGGTGCTACGGCAGTTTTGTATGATGGAAGCCCGGGTTATCCGAATCTAAATGTGTTGTGGAAATTTACAGAACAAGCACAGATTCATCATTTTGGCACCAGTGCGCCGTATTTGGTGGCCTGTATGAAGGGTGAATTAAATCCAGGTAAAGCGTTTAATATCAGCCACTTGCGTTCGATTGGCTCAACGGGTTCTCCGCTTCCGCCAGAGGCGTTTGACTGGGTGTATGCCAATGTAAAATCAGACGTATGGTTGTGCTCGATGAGTGGCGGCACCGATGTTTGTACGGCGTTTGTCGGTGGAAATCCGCTGGAACCGGTGTATGAGGGCGAGATTCAATGTCGGGCGCTGGGTTGTGCTTTGTATGCGTATGATGAAGCAGGATATATCATAACAGATGAAGTGGGTGAAATGGTGGTAATAAAACCGATGCCTTCCATGCCGATTTATTTTTGGAATGATGTAAATAAAGCTAAATATCATGATAGTTATTTTGATATGTATCCAGGGGTGTGGCGGCACGGGGATTGGGTCAGAATTACAAATCGTGGAACCCTTGTGATATATGGGCGCTCGGATGCTACGCTCAACAGGCAGGGCGTGCGCATTGGCACGAGCGAAATTTATAGTGCACTTAATAAAGTAAATGAAATTAAAGACAGTTTAATCGTTAATTTAGAATTGAGCGGCGGAAAACATTACATGCCTTTATTTATCACTTTAAATAAAAATGCCGTTTTGAATCAAGAATTGAAACAAAAAATTAATCAAACTTTAAAAAATGAATACTCGCCGCGCCATGTGCCGGATGAGATCATCGAAGTGCCGGATATCCCTTATACCATCAGTGGGAAGAAAATGGAAGCACCGGTGAAAAAAATTTTAATGGGTTATGCAAGCAACAAAGCAGCAAATGTAGATTCGATGCGGAATCCAGAAGCATTGGCGTTTTTTGAAGCCTTCAGAAGTCGAGAAAATTTCGGATTTTTTTGATTCCCCCAGAACAATATGATTTCTTTTTACATCAATTTATAAAATACTTGTCGGTGTTGAGTATGGCGATGATTTTTCTATTAACATTATAGTTTTTATTACGAAAGATTTTAATAAAAAAAGGGCAATTATAAAATGATCTGTTAGCAAACAAGTATTTATAAAATATCATGGAACTTATCAAGATAATTTATCAATCGAGTCTTCTTTACCCGTTTCCGAATCTCCATGATGTTTTTCATTTTTCATAAAATTTTCCAGGGTCCATTGGACATTGATTTGGAACTCGGCTTCGCGCACCTGGCAATCAAATTTTCGGCAAATGGTGCAGTTTTTAGGTGGCTCACAGGGGTCAATGTGCACAAATAACTCGACAGTCGCATCGGAGCTTCCATTTACTACCCGTTCAAAATCCTTCACTTCATCGTGTGATTTTCGCGTTTCAAAATAATAAGGCAATGTGACATGACAATCCACATGTAGCGTGGTGCCGTATTTAATCACCCGAAAATTGTGCACATCAATCCAGTTAGACCGTTTATGCTGCGCAAGGTGTTGCACCATATTTTCAATCAATTGATAATCAGCTTCATCCATAATACCCGCCACCGATTCGCGCAGGAGTTTAAAACCTGTGTAAAGAATGATTGCGCCAAAAAGAATTGCCGTAAGGTTATCCACCCAGGCGATATTTGTAACATACACAATCGTCAAACCGATCATCAAGCCCGCCGAAGAGTACGCATCCGATTTCAAATGTTTGCCATCTGCCATCAAGATCAAGGAATTAGAAGCCTTGCCTTGTCTTTCCAAAAAATATCCTAAAAGATAATTCACGATGCCAGACAAAGCTACTAAAATCATACCCACGTTTAGTTTTTCAATGGGCTGCGGAAAAGTCAGGTTGTAAATACCTTTGCCAATGATAAGTACGCCCGCCAGGAAAATCATGCCCCCTTCAAATCCGGCAGATAGAAACGCTATTTTACCGTGACCGTAAGGGTGGTTTTCGTCACGTGGTTTGGCAGCAAGTATCAGGCTGTACAGTGCGAAAGCACCCGCCATGACGTTGATAATGCTCTCTAGCGCGTCTGTCAAAATCGCGTTGGAATTGGTGAACCACCAGGCACCCAACTTCGTACCCATAAGCGCTATGCCTGCAAAAATGGCAAGTAGCAACAACTGACGGTTGGAACGGGTGGGCGTATCTACAGAAGCAATAGTTGTAGCCAATTGAAATTATTTTTGCCGAAAATAAGGATAACTGCTCAATGCACCAAAAAATTCCAGCTAAAGCCGAAATATGCTAAAAAGAAGCTTGTTGCACATTGAATAATAGAAAATTGTTAAATTTTTTACTTTATGCCTAAAATTAGCACCCACTTTGTATGATTTTTTTTTACATTTGCTACCATAACTACGAGATCATAATCCAAACACCCTCACGGACGACCTACACGGTTCATTTTGAGCTGCTTTTAAAGCGGTTTGCTGTTATTTACAATCCCATACGAACAATAAAAATTAAGCAACTACCCTAATTAAATTTCAATTCCTGCTTGAAAATTAAAACTACCTGCTGGCGTGATTTCGGCTTAGGCGATGGCAACTGTGTCATCTTTAAACAATCAACAAACTCTTTTAACAAACTTAGAAAAAAAGTTCAGATGGCGATTACTCTACGTACCAAGGTGCTGCTGTTGGCAGCGGGGTTGTTCGGTGTGCTCAATGTGCAGGCGCAGGATCACCTCATCACGGAAGGTACCATTCGGGATTGTGACGGTTTTTTTCTGGATAGCGGCGGCAACTCAGCCGGTTATAGCGCTAACGAAAAAGACACGGTGGTGATTTGTTCGGACAATACCGTTGGGTCACACGTACAGCTGGTTTTCTCCCGTGTTGAGCTGGCAGAAGGCGACAACCTTTGTTTTTACGATGGCAATAGCGTGGCTGCGCCACCATTGGCTTGTATTGGAGATTTTCGTCGAAGTGGTCCCCTCATTATTCAGGCGACTGCTGCGAATGCTTCGGGTTGTTTGACGGTCGTTTTTTCCTCCAATGAAACGTTGGAAAACAATGGCTGGAGTGCCGACATCAATTGTATTCAACCTTGCCAAACCATCCAGGCAGAATTGGTGAGTACCGATCCTGCTGTGGTGCCTGCTGATACGGGCTGGATTGATGTTTGTATCGGTGATCGAATTTCTTTCACAGGTAGAGGTCGCTATCCGCAAAATGGAACCTTGTATCAACATTCTGATGCAAATGCCTCTTTTACCTGGGATTTTGGCGATGGAACAGACGCCGTAGGACCAAGCGTAACCAAAACATTCACAAAATCAGGTGGTTACGTCGTACAAATGACTATCCAGGATACGAGAGGTTGTAAAAATACCAATTTTATCAACCAGCGGGTACGTGTTTCGGTGAAACCCTCTTTTGCCATTGGCGATAGCATTCCTTCCGAGATTTGTGTTGGCGATACCATCGCTTTGAATGCAGTGGTCAATCGGATTGATCCATTGTATTCCGTTTCTATGGCTTCCAATGAAGGTTCTTTTCAGGCGGGCGGCACCCGAGCCGACTCCCTTGCGCTGCCAGATGGTACGGGCACAGCCTATGAAACAGTGTTGAAATTTACCGGTTTTTCTCCAGGACAAACCCTAACAGATGCAAGCACGCTGGATGCAATTTGTGTCAACATGGAACACACCTGGCTGCGCGATTTGGAAATTGAATTGACTTGCCCCAATGGACAATCTATCACCTTGCACAATTTTGGCGGTCGCTCCGGCGCAGAAGTTTACCTGGGTGATCCAGTTGACTTTGATGGCACTACCCCTACCCCTGGAACGGGTTTTGACTATTGTTGGACAATGGATGCCAAGCGAGGCACCTGGTTGGAGTACGCCAATAGCAGTACACCTCGGACGCTTCCTGCCGGCGATTACAATCCTTATGAATCTTTTGAAGGCTTAGTGGGCTGCCCGCTGAATGGCGAATGGAAAATCAGGGTGCAAGATTTGTGGGCAATTGATAACGGTTTTATCTTTTCCTGGGGGATTGATTTTGATCCTTCGCTATTTCCAGACTTAGAAAAGTTCAGCAATGAAATCGTTGACTATAGCTGGCAAACGAATCCTTCTATTTTTAATTTTACCAATACAGATATTCAAGGTGTCCCACGCAATGCCGGTACGGCTAGTTATGTATTCAAGGTAACGGACGATTTTGGCTGTGTTTATGATACAACGGTCAATGTGACTGTTTTACCGCCTACGCATCCGCGTTGTCGCGATTGTGAGCAAATTTTGACGCCAGCCAGAGACACCGCCATTTGTGATGTGCAGGATATTCCGCTGAATGTGGCAGCGCCCAATTTTCAAGCACAAACATCGGTCTTGTTTGAAGCAACACCTGCTTATAAATTTGGAGCGACGACCCATAGCGCTACCAATCCTTTCAATTCTCCCATCAGCGTTTCAGGGATTTTTCCGCTCACCATTACCGATGTCACGCAACAAATCGAATCGGTTTGTTTTGACTTAGAAACTGATTGGCTCGATGATATTCAGGTATATCTGGTTTCTCCGAATGATAAAGTAGTAGAACTCACTACGAACAATGGCGGCGGGGGCGCTGGCGCTTATCGCAATACTTGCTTTACACCTACTTCCAATACACCCATCACGGGTGCAGCTTCGCCATTTACTGGAAATTTCCGACCGGAAGGCAATTGGTCGAATCTCAATGGTGCGCCTGTCGCGGGCAATTGGACACTGCGGGTGGTAGATGCCACTGGTCCAGAAGAACTTAGCATTTTAAACTCTTGGACGATAAAATTCCGTTCTACCAATGCGGTGCAATACACCTGGACGCCTTCAACGGGCTTATCCTGTACAAATTGCGCCAATCCGACTGCGCGTCCGACTGCGCCTACGAATTATATTGTGACAGCAAAAGACAATTATAACTGTACGTCCACAGATACTGTGACCATCAGCGTTTTGCGCAATGCGGCTGCGCCTCTGGTAAGCTGCGGACTAGCACCTGATAGCTCAGGACTGCTGTTTACCTGGGCACCGCTACCAGGTTTTTCGGCATACGAAGTGCGTGCTACAATCAATGGTGTTACTTCGAATTGGCAAGGTCCTATCAATGATGTACAATATCTGGTGGACAGTTTACAAAATAACGATACCGTGCGCCTCGAAGTGCGGGCGTATGTGGGCAGTGCGCCTTTAAATTGTACAGTCGAAACCGGCTCTGCGACTTGTGTATTTATCATTTGCGAGCTTACAATTGATTCGGTTTCCTCCACGCCAGTTGATTGTTTTGGCAGCAACACGGGGACAGCTTCGGTGCTTGTTTCTGGCGGAACCGGCACTTATAAATATGCTTGGAATGACCCGCTCAAACAAATTTCAGAGAAAGCAGTCTTTTTGAAAGCCGGTAGTTACCGGGTCTCTGTTACGGATAGCAATGAATGTTTAGGCATAGCAGATGTCACTGTGAATCAGCCAGATACGATTATCATCACGCCTCAAGTAACAAATGCACTTTGCGTAGGCGAAGCCAGTGGTAGCATTGTTGCAAATGTGACAGGCGGTGTTGGCAATTTTATTTACGTCTGGAGCGACGGTCAAACGGGCAATCGCGCTATTAATTTGAAAACTGGCTCTTACATAGTGAGTGTGACTGATGCAAATGGCTGTTTGGTACAGCAAACCATTGCGGTGGATGAACCAGATACAGCACTTGCCGTGGTCATCAACCAAACTTTCCAGGGTTGTAATGGTGCAAAAGGCAATCAGGCAACAGCGCTTCCTTCAGGTGGCACAGGCACTGCTTATAATTTTGTTTGGAGCGATGGAAAATTAGGTGCAAACGTCACTGGATTAGATTCCATTGTCTATACAGTTACCGTAACAGATGTCAATGGTTGTAAAGCTAGTAATACATTCAAAATGAGCGATTTGCAACCAATCGCAGCAAGTATTATTCAAAAAACACCTAGTTGTTACAATTTTAAAGACGGTGCTTTAGGTGTTAACATTGTAACAGGCGGCGTTGGAAAAGTGGAAACGGATTATAGTTTTCGTTGGAGCACGGGTCAAACAGGCAATGCCATTAAAGATTTAGCAGGCGGTGCGACTTACAGCGTTACAATTTCTGATGCGCAAGGCTGTATCGGCGTTGCTTCGCGTACGCTGGAACAGCCTGAACCCGTTACTTTCGACATTCAAACCAAAGATGCGCTCTGCTTTGGCAGCCAGGATGGCACAGCCTCGATTGCCAATCCACGCGGCAAGGGCACTCAATTTACCTATCTTTGGGATCAAGGCGCAAAAGGTCAGACGACAGCAACCGCGGTTGGTCTAGGAGCAGGCAGCTATTCTGTCACGCTCACCGACGAGGGCGGCTGTATGAGCACCAGCACTTTAGCAATTGGACAACCAACGCGGATTACCAGTTCGTTTGAAACAGTTAATAATTTGTGCTTTGGCGATACAAAAGGCACCTTGCTGGTAAAAGCAAACGGCGGCATTCCTGGGTACGCTTATGCTTGGTCGAACGGCACTACTTCGTCAAAAAACGAAAGCCTGGCAGCTGGCACTTACCAATTGACCATCACCGATAAAAATAATTGCACGCATACAGCTTCTGCAATTATTACGCAGCCGGATTCTCTGACTGCCCAGTTCGACGTAAAAGATCCATCCTGTTTTTCCGGTCGCGATGGCAGCATTAAAGTGCTCCCCGCAGGAGGCACTGCGCCTTATCAGTTTAGTTTGGATAATAAAAATTTTAATACAACCAGCACTTTGATTGCTTTAAAAGCCAATGATTATAAAGTTTATATCAAAGATCGCAATGGCTGCGCCTACTTTAACAAAGTGACCATCAATGATCCGCCTCGCTTCAGCGTGGATGCTGGTGATCTGAGCTATACCATTCGATTGGGCGACAGTTTGACGTTGGAAGCGACTTCCATCAATGGCGTTGGAACGGTTTCTTACGTTTGGTCGGGTATGTACGGCAATACCCTCAGTTGCTCCGAATGCGAAACAGTGCTCGCCAAACCCACCGATATGATTACTTATGAGGTGTATGCCATTGATGAAAATGGCTGTGAAGCTACCGATAAAACGACTATAATTGTACAAAAAATACGCGAAGTGGCGGTTCCTACTGGCTTTACGCCAAATAGTGATGGCATGAACGACCTGCTCATGGTACATGGATTGCCTGAAACGGAGATCATGAGTTTCCGGGTGTATGATCGCTGGGGCGAACTTTTGTTCGAAGATGCCAATTTCACGATCAACGATAAAACGCGCGGCTGGGATGGAAATTTCCGTGGAACGCCTATGAATGCTGGTGTTTATGTGTGGTATCTGGAAGTAAAATACTCGGATGGCATGACGCAGAGCCTGAAAGGACAAACAACACTTATTCGCTAATTTTAACTAAGTTGAAAGGTTGAAGGGTTTATTGGTTAAACTAAAGGACTTCTCATCTTTCAACTTATTCATTATCAATCATTTCCATTATGAAAAATCTCTTTACAATTATCATAATAAGCTTTTTTATTATCCAAACAGCAAAAGCACAAGACCCTCGTTTTGCGCAGTTTTACGCCTCTCCCCTAAATCTGAATCCAGCAATGACGGGCGTTTACGAAGGGCAATTCCGCTTTATTGCAAATTATCGCGAACTGTACACCAGTGTGTTGGGCAACCAGCCTTTCCGCACGCTCTCAGCCGGTTTTGATACTCGACAGCAAGTTTCCAGAGGCAATTTTGTTGGCTTAGGTATCAACGCCATGCGCGATGCTGCGGGTATTTCCAATTTTAATCGCACCAGCGGAGCCTTGAGTGCTTCTTTTATGAAACAAATGGGCGGCGGTCGCTACGCTGTCAACGATCAATATTTGATTGCCGGTGTGCAAGTTGGATTTGGACAGCAAAGTTTAAACTGGAACAAGCTTTGGTTTAGCAATCAATATGATATTGACCAGGGTGGCGTCAACTTTGACAACCCAACGGGCGAAAATTTTGTGGGCGACAATTCTAAAATGTATGTAGATTTTAATGCAGGCATTCTTTGGTATTCTCTTTTTGATGAAAATCAGAGTATTTACTTCGGTGGCGCTTTTTATCATTTAAATGCTCCCAGTATTTCTTTTTTAAACCAAATCAACGAGCTGCCCCGGCGTTGGGTAGTACACGGCGGCGGTGAATTGCCTTTTACGGAAAAATTGAGCATCTTGCCTGCTCTTGCGGTGATGGGGCAAAACAAATCCATGAGTGCTACGCTGGGCGCTAATTTTCGCTATACCAATGGCGAACGCAATGAACTGGCGCTGCGGGTAGGCGGCTGGGCGCATGTATCCAACAAACTAGACAGTGGCTTTGCAATGGATGCCATTACGGCTACTGCTATTTTGGAATTGGAAGATTGGAACCTGGGTTTTAGCTACGACATCACAGCATCTTCGCTCAAAGATGCTACCAATGGGCGCGGCGCATTTGAAGTGTCTCTCATTTATGTTCATCCTGCCAAAACAAGGGTGCGTGTCAATTGTCCTAATTTTTAATTATTTTTAACCTTTAAGAAGCGTTCTGTAATTGAATTTTGCATAACGCTTCTTAAAAAATCATTCAATATAAAGCACCAAACCTTTTAAATACGCGCCTTCCGGATGGTACAAACTTACGGGGTGGTCGGCGGGCTGACTCAAGTGGTGCATCACACGAGCGGTGCGACCCGCTTCCAGGGCAGCCGCTACAATGGTGTCATAAAATAATTGGGAATCAACTACTTGCGAGCAAGAAAAAGTAAAAAGAATACCCTCTTTTTTCACTTTCTGCATTGCCAGGGCATTGAGGCGTTTGTAACCCTGCACGGCATTGTGGCGTTTGGCGAGGCTTTTGGCAAAAGCAGGCGGATCCACGATCATCACTTCGTATTCATTTTCAGTCTGTTGTAAAAATTTCAACACATCCTGTGTATGCGAGCGATGCAGAGCGGGATCGGGCGCATTCAGCGCAACGTTTTGATCGGTCAATTCCATCGCTTTCGCAGAAACATCCACCGAATCCACAAACGTCGCACCCGCTTTCAACGCATACACCGAGAAGCCGCCCGTATAGCAAAACGTGTTCAACACGGTTTTACCGGAGGCATACTGCGCCAGAAGTGCCCGGTTTTCGCGCTGATCGAGGAAAAAACCGGTTTTCTGACCGCCTTCCCAATCAATTTGAAAGCGATGACCGTTTTCGAGGACGATAGGAGGTTGAATCGTTGAAGTGTCGAAAAGTTGGTTGGACGAATGTAAATAACCGTTTTGAACAGTAGCAGCATAATTTGCAGGCAAGGTATCCGCACTTTTGTCATACATAGCGTTTAAATTCGATCCATAAACTTCGACCAGTGCTTGGGCAAGTTTGTCCTTTTGCAAATGCATACCGACAGAGTGACATTGCAGCACCGCTGTTTTATGATAAATATCAATAATTAAGCCCGGCATCCCGTCGCCTTCGGCATGAATGAGGCGGTAGCAGTTAGTGGTCGTACTATCCGTTAAACCCAGCTTTTCGCGGTATTGGTAAGCATTGCGTATTTTCTGTGTCCAAAATGCCTGATCGCCGTCCGTTTTTTCAAAAGCAAAAAGCCGCACTGAGATGCTCGCGCCCGATTGGTAATGCCCCGTCGCAAGGTATTCATTGCCAGCACTATACACTTCCACGATCTCGCCATCGGCAATACTTTCGTCTGTTTTTGCAATTGCACCGGAAAACACCCAGGGATGAAAACGGCGCACGGCGGCGTCTTTCTTGGGTTTTAAAATAATTTTCTTCATGCTTGCAAGGTAAGAATGCTACGCTGATTATCTTAACAATCAGTGCCCCATTCCATTTGGATAAGCCACTTTCAGCACATCCTCAAACTTGTCTGCAAAATGAGGGGTGATTCCTTCCCGGATGTAATCGGGCAGTTCTTCAAAATCCCGTTTGTTGTCACCAGGAAAAATCAACTCCTGAATGCCCACACGCCTTGCAGCAATGGTCTTCTCTTTCACCCCACCGATGGGTAGCACCTTGCCGGTAAGCGTGAGTTCGCCCGTCATTGCAATGCCCGGTTTTACTGCTTTATCCGTTGCCAAGGAATACAAAGCCAGCGCCATCGTTACACCGGCAGAAGGACCATCCTTGGGGGTCGCGCCTGCGGGCACGTGCAAGTGAATCTGGTGTGTATCAAAATAATCGGCGTAGTCGGTCTGATTTGCCAATTGCGAGCGGATGTAACTATATGCAATTTCCGAAGATTCGCGCATCACATCGCCCAATTGACCCGTTTGGCGGAAGCCTGCATTTTTACTGTTAATACCTTGAGCCTCAATGTACAGCGTTGCGCCGCCCATTGCCGTGTAAGCCAAGCCCAGCACCACACCCGGCGTGGGTTGCTCATACAATTTCTCGGTATAAAAAACAGGTTTGCCTAACAATTTTTCAACGTCTTGCGCTTCAAAGTGCATATTGGCGTCGCCGTTTTCCGCTTGTTTCAATGCTGATTTCCGTACAATTTTGCGAATCTGATTTTCCAGATTTCGTACGCCAGCCTCGCGGGCGTACTGGTCAATAATCAATTTCAACGCTTCGTCTGTGAATTGAATTTCATCCTCTGCAAAGCCATGCTCGCGCAACTGCTTGGGAACCAGGTATCTTTTAGCAATTTGTACTTTCTCTTCCAAGACATACCCCGCCAGGCGAATCACCTCCATGCGGTCAAGCAGCGGACCAGGAATTGTCTCCAATTGGTTGGCAGTGGTTACAAACAACACATTTGACAAATCATAAGGAATGTCCAGATAGTGATCTAAAAACGTCGAATTCTGCTCAGGGTCTAATACTTCCAGCAACGCCGATGCCGGATCGCCCTGATAGCTTGCGCCAATTTTGTCAATTTCATCCAGTAGAATGACCGGATTAGAAGTGCCAACGCGCTTCAGCGCCTGAATAATTTTGCCCGGCATCGCGCCAATGTAAGTGCGTCGGTGCCCCTTAATCTCAGCTTCGTCGCGCATACCACCCACCGAAAAACGGAAAAACTGTCGCCCCAGCGCGTGCGCAATGGATTTACCAATCGAAGTTTTACCCACGCCCGGCGGACCAACCAAACAAATGATCGAACCAGCGACCTTGCCGCGCTTCACTACCGCACTCAAAAATTCCAGAATCCGATCTTTCACTTCCTCCAATCCATAATGCTCCGCATCGAGTATTTCACGGGCATGCTTGATACTTTTGTTATCCTCAGAATAAACGCCCCAAGGCAATTCCGCGATATTTTCCAGGTAGTTGCGCGTGACGTTAAACTCCGGCGATTGTGCATTGGTGAGCCGCAGCTTTTCCAGTTCCTGATTAAATACTTTGCGGGCTTCCTCCGGCATTTGCTTACCTTCCAGCTTTTGCTCGATTTTTTCTACTTCCGTCTCACCTTCCTCTTTTTCAATACCAAGCTCTTTTTTAATGGCTTTCAACTGTTCGCGAAGAAAAAATTCTTTCTGCTGTTTATTGACTTTCTCCTCAATTTGATCGGAAATTTTCTTTTGCAACTGCGCAATTTGTAACTCTTCTTTTATCAATTTTAATAAAAACTGCGCACGCTCTTGTAAATTGAAAATTTCTAATAACTCCTGCAAAATCTCGCCTTCGCTACTGAGGAGATTACTCACAACATCCATCGTCAATCCCGGTGCTTCATAATTCAACTGCGCCACCACCATATTAACTTGCTCCTGAAACAGCGGATTCAGCTTTAGCAATTCCTTCATTTCTGCGCTGATCGCCATCATGTAGGCTTTCAGTTCCTGGTCGGGTTTGGTTTTATCCTCTGGCACATATTCTACCTCCCAACGCAGAACCGGTTTGATCAGCAGCACCCGTTTTTTGGTAAAACGGCGCACGCCACGACCCAACACCTGAATGGAGTTTTGTCCAATCGGAATGATGCGCAGCACTTGAAACAACACCCCTACCTCATGAAAATCTGACTCAGTGTAATCTTCCTCCGCCAATTCCTTCGCCAGCACCAAACCAACATTGCCATTTTGTTCATCTACTACTTTACGCAGGATTTCCAGTTTTTCTTCGCCACTAAAAGTCAATGGCAGCACAATGCCTGGAAAAATGGGGCGTTGTGTGAGGGGCAAAATGGTTAAATGTGTCGGCAAAGCCTGCTGCGCAAGGGGCAATTGTTCTTGTTCCGTTTGAACTTCTTCAATGGCTTCTTCCAGTTCTGGTAACAGGTTATCGTCTTGTTGCATTACATTCGATTTTTGGAATAAAATGCTCGTCAAAGCAAAATTGTTTACATCAACAAACTTTAACATGACCAATCTTATTTACATTTACATCCTAATTTTTTATAAAATAACGGAGGAACCATGAAACACTGGAGCCAGAAAATATTCTAATAATGGCACGCTCAAAATACCAGTTCGGTAGATTTCAAATTATTGATCGGGAATTACGAAAACGGGATCAGGTAAAAACGAAAGATTTAAAAAAAATCATAGAATCGGAATTGTCTATTAATGTAGATATTAAAACCATTCAGGAAGACTTAAAAGTCATGCGCGATGACTCGGTGCTGGGATATTATGCTCCAATTGAATATGATACGCGTACAAAATCTTATTATTATACCGACAAAAGCTATACCATCCGCGCCTTCGGTTTGAAAGAAGATGAAATTCAGACCTTGCTGATGTACGCGCAGCGCCTCAAATTGTATAGTGATTATGGTTTGCTAAAAATGTTTTCTTCGGCGATGGACAAAGTCCTCAATGCCGTTACCATTCAGAAAAATGTAGGCGGCGAAGCGCGCTTCAACGAGTGGGTGCAGTTTGAAGAAATCATGCCCATGCAGGGTGGCGAGTTTATTCCGATTATTGCGGATGCCCTGGAAAATAAGCGGAAGTTACAATTAACTTATCGTAAATTTCAAAGTTATGATATTGCTTCTGTAAAAATAGTCGCTCCACATTTACTCAAAGAATACGAAAATCGTTGGTATATGATCGCGTATGATGAGGAGGATGCTTTGATGAAAACCTATGCGCTGGACCGAATCGAAGCGCTCACGCCCATGGATGCTCATTTTGAGCCGCAGCATATTGACTTTCGCGAACATTTCAAAGATAGTATGGGCATCACAATTAACAATACACCGCCGCAGGAAATTATATTATCTTTTGATCCTATACAAGGCATGTATGTAAAATCTTTACCTTTGCATCATTCACAAAAAATATTGACTGACAATGAGTTAGAAACTGTTATTTCCATTTTTGTAAAACCGACGTATGAATTTTATGCTAAAATATTAAGTTTTGGAAGTAAAGTAAAAGTCATTTCGCCTACTGAAATTGCAGAAGCCCTTCAAAAAATGCTCCAGCAAACCCTCCAAAATTATCTTTCTTAAAATTTTCATCGCGAACTTCCACTTCGCCACCTGCTCCTATTTTTGTATTGTATTCAAGGAAGAACAAAGATAAAATTAGAAATATGAGATTTGAAATGTGAAGGTATGTAATAATTAAATCATCTTTTTTATATAAATTTACAAAACGTCAAATAAATAATTTAAAATAGTCAATAAATTATAACGCTGAGAGACCAAATGATTACAAAGAAATTGAGATTGGTGCACTTATCCCGCATTGCACTTTTGGAGCCTTTCACTCGCAGTCGCGGAGGCTGCGGGTGAATTGGTTATTTACTGACTATGATAAAAACAACTAGCTATGATACTTTTGTTTAAAATTATAAAAATTCTCATTCACGTCATTATCGTTTATAATTTGGGTTATGAAACCATACAGGCGTGGTATCGTCGGGAAAACCATTATAATTCACGGTAATTTCGGCACCCGCTTCAATATCTTTGACACTGTAAAAATCAATGGTATTTTCATCCAAATCTAAAATATATTCTGCATTGGCATCATAAGCATGATTGTACAAAGAACCAAAACCCAATGCAATGGCACATTGGTCTTCCCCCTCTCCCCAAAAAAAATAATAATCATGTAAATAAGTTTGATGAATAATCGGCAAATCGGGTTCCGGCAAAACAATCACCGGACAGATTTCAATCAGCGTGCCTGCTGCGATTGGCTCCGAGGTAAAGACTCCCCGCCCATTAATATCACTATACCCAAAGTAAATATGAGGAAGTCGCTGCATAAAAACATTGTTATTTGAAATAATGTCATCTGGAAAAAAAGGCCCATTTAACAAATAACAAATAACTTACTTTTAAATAAAAATTTTACCAACTAAATAAGTTACTGCTTCGCCGCCAATCTCCGTTCGGTCCCCTTTCCATTCCAAAGTCAAATCGCCGCTGCGTTTAGAAATTTGACGTGCTGTTAATACGTTCTTATTCAATCGTTTAGCCCAGTAAGGCGTCAAACTGGTATGCGCAGAGCCGGTCACAGGGTCTTCGTCCACCCCACTTTGCGGAAAGAAACAACGCGACACAAAATCTACCTCAACGCCCGGCGCCGTTACAATCGTGCCACGTCCGCCTGCTTCGGCGATTTTGCGCAAATCAGGTTTTAAATTTTCCAACTGGGGCTGCTCTTCTAATACCACCATCCAATCGGTTTTACCTTGATAAATCTCGACCGGCGTCATACCAATGGCATCTATGATATGCGGCGCATTTTCAATTTTAGTCAGAGTATCCGTTGGAAAGTTCAGTAAATATTGCGTTCCGCGTTTTTCGACGGTTAACACCCCACTCCTCGATTGAAAATTTATTACATTTTTATCATAATGCAGGTGCTCGTATAATACGTGTGCTGTGGCAACCGTCGCGTGTCCGCACAAATCCACCTCCACCAGCGGCGTAAACCAACGCAAGCGATAGCCGTCGCCTTCTGGCACAAAAAAGGCAGTCTCTGCGAGGTTATTTTCCTGCGCAATGTCCTGCATTACCGCGTCAGGCAACCATTCCTGGAGCGGCACGACTGCTGCCGGATTGCCTTTGAAGCGTTGATTGGTAAAGGCGTCCACTTGATAAATGGTCAATTCCATTTGATTTTAATTGATATAAGGATTTTTGCAATAAAAACACGAAGCCACAAAAATGACACAAGGCTTTTTGAATCTTAGTATTTTAGTGTCTTTGGAATTAAAAGTTTTTATTTAGCAATTACTAAAAATTTATTCTTTTTGCCATTTTCTACCATCAAATATTTACCATGTAATAATGTTTCAGTATTTAACATTACATCCGGGTTGCTGATTTTATCTTTATTTACTGAAACGGCGTTGCCTTGAATCGCGCGGCGGGCTTCACTTTTGGAACTTACAATCTGCGTTTGCTCTGCCATCAAATCTACAATGCTGATGCCATTCGCGACGGCATCTTTTGCAATCGTGAAACTTGGAATTTCATTCGCCACCGTTTCCAGTTCTCGCTCGCTCAAGTCCACCAAATTTTCTTTGGAGGCGTTCTTTCCAAATAACAAATCTGTTACTTTTAATACCGACTCATAATCTTCTTTTGAATGAATGCGAATGGTCAACTCTTCTGATAAAATTCGCTTCAATTCTCTCGGATTATCAGCATGTTGTGCTTCCAAAGCTTCAATTTCCTCCTTCGATTTCAAGCTGAAATAACGCATAAATTTCGGAATATCGGCGTCATCCGCATTGATCCAGAATTGATAGAATTTGTAAGGCGAAGTCATGTTCGGATCGAGCCAAATATTGCCTTCTGTGGATTTACCAAATTTTGTTCCGTCGGCTTTGGTCAGCAGCGGCGTAGTCGCGGCATAAGCCTTCTCGCCGAGGTTGCGACGAATGAACTCCGTACCCGAAGTGATATTGCCCCATTGGTCAGAGCCACCCACTTGCAGCACACAATTTTTGTTTTTAAACAGTACTTGAAAATCGTAAGCTTGCAATAATTGATAGCTAAATTCGGTAAAAGAAATGCCCGTTTCCAAACGCTTTTGTACCGATTCTTTGCTCATCATGTAGTTGACTGTCAAGGTTTTACCTACATCGCGCAGGAAATCCAGCACATTCATTGACGCATAAAAATCGAGATTATTGACAAACTCCGCTTTATTCTCACTATTATCAAAATCAAGAAATTTTTGGAACTGTAACTTCTGGAATTCCAAGTTTTTATCTAATTCATCGTACGATTTCAACTCACGCTCTCTGTCTTTGCCGGATGGATCGCCGATACGCCCCGTAGCGCCGCCCATCAGCACAATTGGCTTGTGCCCAGACAGTTGGAACAATTTTAAAATCATGATTTGCACATAATTGCCAATCGTAAGCGAAGGTGCCGTTGGATCAAATCCGATATAAGCCGTTGTCATGCCCTGGTTCAGCACTTCATCCAAGCCGGGGGTCATATCCTGGAGCATCCCGCGCCAGCGTAGTTCGTCTAAAAAGTTCATAGATTCAAAAATTCAAGGTTCAAAAGTGAAAAGCCGCGCAAATTTATCATTTTTCATTGGAACACAAATTTCAAAAATAGAAGTTCCAAAAAATAGCGTGAACCTAATTGTTCTTTCACAATGATTCCTAAAATTCCTGCGTTTTATCATTTCAAATTCGCTATTTTCGCGGCGTATGAACTTTTCCTACTTTATTGCACGTCGGGTGGCGCTATCAGGCGAGCGGTCCTTTTCGCGGCTCATCATTCGCATTGCGGTGGTAGCGGTGGCATTGAGCGTGGCGGTAATGATCGCAACCAATGCGCTGGTGGCGGGTTTTAAGCATCAGATCAGCGAGAAAATTTTCGGTTTCTGGGGGCATATTCACATTACCGACACCGACATAAGCACCTCATTGTTAGAGGCTTATCCGATCAACATTCAACAACCGTTTTATCCTTATTTAGATACTGTTCAAAAAGTGGCGTACTACGAGACCCGCGACTTGTTGGGTTTTGAATGGGATCAGGAAACCTTGACGAAGGGTGGCGTGAGTCACGTGCAAGTGTTTGCGGTGAAGCCTGGCATTATCAAAGCTAAAAACGAGATCGAAGGCATATTGTTAAAAGGGGTGGGCAAGGATTTTAATTGGAAATTCATGCGGCAGTATTTGCAGGAGGGCGATACGTTGGCGCTGCCGGATACCAGTATATCTTCTCAAATCTTGATCTCGCGTCAAACGGCAGACCGCTTGCGCGTAGGCGTCGGTGAGGATTTTATCGTGCATTTTGTACAAAATGGCAATCAATTGAAGCGGCGTTTTGAGGTGGTGGGCATTTACAAAACCGGGTTAGAAGAATATGATAAAGTGTTTGCGTTGGTGGACATTCGTCAAATCCAGCGTTTATTAGGCTGGCAACCAGAGGAAGTGGGCGGTTTTGAGGTTTTTATTGATAACATTGACGATTTGGAAATTATCAACGAGTACATTTATCGCGAGCAATTGCCAAACAATTTGTACTCGGAAACCATTCGCGAAAAGCTGCCGGAAATTTTTGAATGGCTTGATTTGCAAGATATTAATGAAGTGGTAATCTTGAGTTTAATGGTGATTGTTGCCATTATAAACATGATAACCGCACTTATGATTTTGATATTGGAACGCACCAACATGATAGGCACGCTCAAAGCTTTGGGCACTACCAATTGGAGCATTCGACGCGTTTTTTTGTATTATGCTGCTTACATTGTACTGGTGGGTTTGTTCTGGGGGAACTTGATTGGCTTGGGTTTGTGCATTTTACAAGACCAGTTTGAATTGATAAAATTATCAGAAGAAAATTATTACTTATCCGTCGCTCCGATAGAAATTCAATTGTGGAGCATTCTTTTAATTAACATTGGCACTATGGTTATTACATTGATTTTTTTAATCGTGCCCTCTTATTTAGTAACCAGTATCAGCCCCGTGAAGGCAATTCGTTTTAATTGATGCAATTACGTTGATTTTTTTTGATGCAGGCGTTATGATGTGGCTTAGAATGATGGATATGTTTACGCAATTTCCGATTCGCCTTCGGCGGCTTTTGCAGCATGTCACCCGTATTTTCCAACAAAAACTCGATCTCTGGCTGCTTGAATTGCCTTTTTTGCTCCTGGAACTTTTGGGCGCATTCGACTTGTACGATGGCATAGCCAGCTTTGTAAAACGCGCCCGTCCGCTCAGCGAGCGCGAAATAGGCATTGCTCGTACCATTTTTGGCAACAGCATTGCCTATGAGCGGGTGCGCATAGACGAGCAGGCGTACCTGGGTCCGCGCAAGGGTAAATTTTGTTATGTGAGTTGCAATACCATCAATAGCTGGGGCAAGATGCACGATTTTATTTTAATACATGAACTCATGCACATTTGGCAATACCAGCACCTGGGCAGCGTGTATATTCCACGGGCATTATCAGCTCAGTTTACAAAAGAAGGCTATAATTATGGTGGCGTCAACGCCCTGTACCACGCGGTGCAACAGGGTAAAAAACTCCTGGATTTTAATTACGAACAGCAAGCCGACATCATTGAAGATTATTATCGCCTTTTACTTGGGTATCATCCCACCTGGGGCAACGCATCTGAGAAAGACCTGGAAATTTATGCACATTTTGCAAGGCAACTGTCGGATAGGGGCATAGAAGAAATAGAGCGATAATGGAATATGCAAGGCAAAGCTACTCCCCTATCCTACCCTATTAATTCTTTCCTATCGAAAATTGAGTTCACGGGTATAAATGCCATTTCGCAAAGAATCCAGTGATGCGCTGTTCACCGTTAGCCCCAGGCGTGTACCAGTGGATTTGGAAGAAAAAATGCCGCGTCCTTCTGATAAATTGGTGTAAATGGGTACGGTTTGAGAACTGGTGACACCAGTATTGGCTTCGGAAATACGCAATTGCTCTATCACTTCCTGTCCAGCGCCTGTGATTATCAAATCCATTGAATCAAAAATGCGGATGCGATCAGAAACAGACGTTAGATTGGCTTGCAAAAATTTATAAAACGCTTCTCCTTTAATCGAATAGGTGACGCGATCGCTGGAAGCATCGGGGCGCTCTAAATCTTCCACCAACACCCAAGTAAGTATTTTATTTTCTAATTGACTTGGATTGCCGGGCGCAGATTCGCGGTAGCGCAGCACCATGCGCAAATCAAAAATACGCGCAGCCGACGAGGCATCCCACCCAAAGGAAATATTGCGGTCGTATCCCATATTAATTGGGCTGGGTGGCACGGTTTCTCGTGGCAGAATGGCGCCCAAAACGGTGGTTTGAGCTGTCACAAATTCCTGTGTTTCCCCTCGATTGATGATTAACTTGATTTGTTCGTTGGCTTTTAATTGAATGGCAGCAGCTGGCATTTTGTATAAAATATTCGGCACACTTGCAAAGGGTCCATCCTGACGAGGATAACCTTCCGCAGCGCCATCTACTCGTTGCAGGGTAAAAATTTGCCCGTTGCTCACTCGCTGCAGTTGCACTTGCACTTTCGCATCATAATACAGGGAATCTGCAATTTGAGCAATTTTTGTTGCGTCGCCGCCTGATTCTAAAAAAGCTTTCTCTACCCGAATATAATGCGCGGTATCTTGCAAAGACAACAAGCCATACACCACTGGCACATCTTTCCAATCGGCTTCTATTTCAAAATCGGTGGAACATGCAATGAATAAAAAACCTGGTAATAAGGTGACTAAGAGATGTAGGGATTTCATCAGTCGGATTTAAACTGCTTAACAATCTATTTTCAAATAATCGCAAAAGTAAAAAAAATCACAAAGCGGCATGCAAAAGGTGTGACAACTGGCTGACCAAAATGTGGAATCTCCGTTCTAGTACAAATTTTTTCTCCCATATTTCTCATTTACCTTATCTTACGCCGCATAAATCATTTTGACGACCCAAGTCTTTCCTATTTTAAATTTGATCTTTCATACTTAAATTATGTCAGTACACAAAGAAGTCAAACGCATTACCACTCACGTACTTCACTCCATGAAAGTCAATGGAGAAAAAATAGCCATGCTCACCGGCTACGATTACTCCATGGCACGCATGCTCGATGCAGCGGGCATTGACATTATTCTGGTAGGTGATTCTGCTTCGAATGTAATGGCAGGTCATGAAACGACCTTGCCAATCACCCTGGATCAAATGATTTATCATGCGGCTTCGGTGGTACGTGCCGTGAAACGGGCATTGGTGGTGGTGGACTTGCCGTTTGGTTCGTACCAAGGGAATTCTAAAATTGCGTTGGAATCTACCATTCGCATTATGAAAGAAGCAGGCGCACATGCCGTGAAGCTGGAGGGCGGTGCCGAAGTAGCAGATTCTATCCGTCGTATTTTATCGGCGGGGGTGCCAGTCATGGGGCATTTGGGCTTGACGCCGCAATCCATTTATAAATTTGGGACCTACACCGTGCGTGCCAAGGAAGAGGCGGAAGCCCAAAAACTGAAAGAAGATGCCTTGTTATTGCAAGAATTGGGCTGCTTCTCGATTGTATTGGAAAAAATTCCGGCGCTTCTAACAAAAGCAGTTTCCGAAAGCCTTACCATTCCAACCATTGGCATTGGCGCTGGGCAATACGCGGATGGGCAGGTGCTGGTGACGCACGATATGCTGGGCATTACCAAAGATTTTCAGCCGCGCTTCCTACGTCGCTACCTCGATTTGTTTGACCTGGTAACCAATGCAGTGGAACAATATATAAAGGATGTGCGGTCTCAGGATTTCCCGAACGAACGGGAGCAGTATTGAGTTGGTTATCAGTTGTTGAAAAACGATGCGTTTAAAGTATGGATAATGATATAACGGATATGAGCTTGTTTAAAATTAATGAAAAATCGTAATATCTTTTCAAACTAAGCTCCTACGTTCTCGTATTTTGGAAGATTCAACAATCTACTCTTGAATAAGAGAATGTAGCGTCGAATTGCCTCTGTCATATTAAATAAAATCGTCAATTTTAAACAAGTTCTATAATAATTTCCGTGAATTTTACATTTTTATAAAGATCAATTGTACGTTAAAATATGAATGTCTTCATCCGACGCCTTTTAATTGCCATTATTCTTGTATGCCTCATTGCAGGTGGCACCTTGGTTTTTCTATTGTATAAAAGTGGGGTTCCGCTCACATTGGACAATCGCTACGTGCAGATTCCGACCGGTTCCGACTTTGAAGATGTGGTGGAAATCCTTGATACACAAGGCATTTTGCAAAACGAGCAGTTATTTCGCATCTTGTCCGAACGCATGAGTTACAAGCGTGACCCGATGCGCGCCGGACGCTACGAGGTCAAGCCAGGTTGGTCAATTATTCAATTGATTCGGCATTTGCGCAATGGCTCGCAAGAACCGGTAAAAGTGGTGCTCACCAATGAGCGAATGGTCGAAAACGTCGCCGCTAAAGCTGCCCGCTTCATCGAGCCGGACTCAGTGACCATGCTTCAATTGATGCAAAATGAAAGTTATCTGCAAAAAATCGGTTATACGAATGAAACTTTAATGAGTGTTTTTATTCCAAATACGTATGAATTTTATTGGAATACGACGCCGGAGGAATTCATGGAGCGCATGATAAAAGAACATGATGCGTTTTGGCAAAAAAATAACCGCCAGCAAAAAGCCGAAGCCCTTGGGTTGACACCTGCCGAGGTTTACACCCTGGCTTCCATCGTCGAGCGCGAAACCAACGCCAACGCCGAAAAGCAACGAATGGCGGGCGTTTATCTCAATCGCATTCGCATCGGCATGCGCCTACAAGCAGACCCGACCGCGGTATTTGCCACCCGCGATTTTGACACGCCACGCGTCACCAATTATCATATTTTCTTTGATTCGCCGTATAATACTTACTTGTACGCCGGGCTGCCACCGGGACCCATCACAATGGCAAGCATTTCCAGCATTGACGGGGTGTTGAACGCCGAAAAGCACGATTATCTCTACTTCTGCGCTACGGGCGAACCCGATGGCTTGCACGCTTTTGCAGCAACGTTGGAAGAACACAATCAGAATGTGCGCCGCTACGTGGAAACGCTGAAACGACGCGGACTGCGGTAATGCAAATGAAAGATGAGAGTATAATAATCCTGTAAAAATAATTAGGCTGTAATAGCGCTTATTGAAAAGCAAAACCAGCCGATGCGCATAAGTACGCGAGGAATTTTATTTTTTGGAAAAATGCTTGTATTCTCTGCTATGATAGAGCTCAAATATTCAAAAAGCCATTCAACCCAAAGATTTGCAGCCTTCCTCCTATTTGCGTCGCTGGCGATTGAAGGTCTTTTTTACGTCTAAATTTATTAAGAATTTGGTGTGCGTCAATTTACCGATCCGCCGCAACCGTTGCCTTCGCGCCTTCCTGATAATTGGTCGGCTTAAAATGAAACCGTTGTTCAAACTTGCGGCTGTCCAGAAAATAATCGCGATCCCATTGGTACAACATTTCGTGCGTTTCGCGGAAGAAAGGCACAAACCACCCCATGATGCCAATCACCCATTTGGGTATCACATAATATTTTGGTTTTACATTTAGTTCCTTAGCAAATAGCTCCACCCATTGCTTTTGCGTCAGCCCATTCGGATCACTCGGCATGTGCCAGATTTGGTTGTAAGCGTCGGGTGTATTGCCCAAAATGGCAGTGGCTTTCGCGGCGTCGGGCGTATAGGTGTAGGTGTGCTTGTGCTGGGCAGAAGCCAATACCGTCGCGGCTTTTCCTTGTTTCAGCGGCTTGTAAATGGTTTCAATTAGGAAGCTCGTCGTATTGTTCGGACCATAAAAATCGGCACCCCGCGCAATCAACGCTTGAATGCGACCTGCCTTCACCGCGTCAAAAATCATATTGACCAATTGCTTGCGCACTGCTCCTTTTTTACTCGGCGGATTCATGGGCGAATCCTCCGTCATGTGCGGAATAGCTTTTGCATCATACATATACACATTGTCAAAAAACACTAATTTAGCATTATGCTTTTCGCAGGCATCAATGGTCGCCTTGATGACTTTGGGCCAAGTATCGCGCCAAATTTTAATATTATATTCAAAACCAACCGCGAGATACACAATTTCTGAGCCTTCCACCGCTTTACCAATATTTGCAGGATTGGAAATATCCGCTGGAAACAGCTCATCATCCGCATTGATGACTTTGGGATTCCGACTTACCAGCCGGATTTTATTAGTGTATTGTTTCAATTCTTTTGCCAAATCGCGCCCGATTGCGCCGCCGGAGCCTAAGATGGTTTGCATGTGTGTGGGTTTTGCTAAGTATGCCACAAATTTACATCTTTTCCTATATCTAGCTCCAATGAGCAAGGTATTAAACTCCAAAAAGCTAAAGGGGTAAGTTAAAGATGTTATCTAGGTTCAACAATGAAGCTATCGGGGTTCAAAGTTCCATCTATATTGGTTCAGCCAAGATGCTATATAGGTTCTTACTTCATGCGCCTTAGGTTGACCGTTGAGCCTTTAGAGGTTCTGGCTTCCTGCTATTGGGGTTCAAAGTTTAAGCTATACAGGTTCAATAAAGATGTTACGCAGGTTCTTGCTTCATGCTTCTTAGGTTAAAGGCTGAACCCATAGAGGTTCTATTATCATGCTATAAAGGTTCAAGGCAGAACCT
>CAZFBN010000039.1:0-13442 GCA_964517145.1 uncultured Saprospiraceae bacterium | reverse complement strand
AGGCTGAACCCATAGAGGTTCTATTATCATGCTATAAAGGTTCAAGGCAGAACCTACACAACTTATCAGGAGAACCTATATAGGTTCAAAATCTTACCTTCATAGGTTCAATAACTTACCTGTTGTGGTAGAAAATGATACCTAGCCTACTTGGCATAGCCGCTATGACTTACACCAAAGTGGTACACAACGGGCTACGCAGCGCCAACATCCTCAACCCCGCCCTGGACGAAGCCCTGCGGAAACTCGACGAGTACAATAAAAGAACACAAGCCGAGGATATGGAGGAGGGGAATGCGGCGAGGAGCGCTACGTAGTGGAGGCATAAAAAAAGGCAGCACCACTCCTCGTGGCACTGCCTTTTTTTATACTTTGCTAATTTCCAAGCCCTGAGCTGATTCTACGTCGAGAGGTCGAAGACTCAGAAAGGATAGCGGAGCAAATATTTATCAAAACGCCTCGTCGAATTCCTTTCCCTTCATCTTTTTACCCCAGGCGTACATTTCTTCTAATTCTCTTTCCTCTGGCTGGGATTCATCAGAAAAAGAGCGTCAGGAGGACACGAACTGCATTAAGAAAAACTATAGTATTCCCGATTGAATAACTACTATTTTTTTGACTGAATTTTTTTTCGCTCTCCCCGTCAGTGATTTTTTTAAATCCGAAGAAAATTTCGCAAAAAGCCTTCAAAAGCCCTGTATTAGTGTATTGGCACGGCGCTTGCCAGTATGTACAGTGACAATATTTTTTTAACTCAAAACTTTTAAATCATGCACGATCTGGATAGAACTATGCGGGAAAGCGGATATGATTACGACCGCGAGTACGACTACGAAAGCGAATTCAGCTATGACGGTGAATTTGACTATGAAGATGAATCTGATTATGAGATGGATTACGAAGCAGATGATGGCGAAATGGATTATGAAGCAGATTATGAATTAGATGATGAGTATGATATGGAAATATCCAGTCCATTCACTGAAGAAATGGAGTCGGAGCTTGCTTTCGAGCTACTAGCAGTTAACAATGAAGAGCAACTCGATGAATTTCTGGGCAAATGGATTAGAAAGGCAGGGAGGTTTTTAAAAAGAAAATTACCAGCCGTCGGGCGATTTTTGAAAAAGGGATTAAAAGGTATTGCAAAGTTTGCACTCCCAATCGCGGGCAAAGTAGCAGGTGGCTTTTTTGGTGGTCCCGCAGGCAGCATGATTGGTGGGAAATTAGGTGGAATGGCATCTAATCTTTTTGAAATTGAATTAGAAGGCCTTAGTCCGGAAGATCAGGAATTTGAAATTGCAAAACGGGTGATCCGATATGGAAATCAGGCGATGCAAAACGCGGCGAAACTTTCACAACGAATGCCGCCGGAGCAGGCAGCTAAAATGGCACTCAAACAAGCGGCAGCTACTCACGCACCCGGCATGCTCAAACCACGGAGAGGCGCACGCCCGATGGAAGGTAAATGGAAAAGGGTAGGCAATCGCATCGTCCTGTTTGGCGTGTACAGACGCCGTCGTCCAAGACCTTAAACATCAAGCCATGGGTATCAATTTGGATTTGCCAGGTAAAAACGGTGCATTACAGAGGCAGCTAAATGGAAAAGGTAGTCTTCAGACAAGGAGTATCCAAAAACAATTCGAGGATCATCGCTTATTTCTAGCAAATGAGTCCAGAGCATTGCTCACACGCCTCAAGCAGGTGAAGCCTTTTCTGCTAAATATGCCTATGGTAGTAGCTGCTAATATCTCGCCGGCGGCACAGCGTGCAATTCATCAGTTGCTTCGACATAACTATGGTGAATTGAAATCAAAAATCCGGCAATTTATAGCAGGGCTGCCTCAACAAAATGGTAGTACCGCCGAAAACACGCAAAGCGCTTTTGCCTTTATCAAATTGCAATTCAACTGGCTGCTGGATAGTTTGGATATTTTCGCCGATGTATTATCGCAGCGCAGCGAGCATGAAACCGGCACTTGGCTTTCTGGTCTGGACGCACTGGCGGAAGATACCATCAAAGTACGCGGTGAATTATTCGAAGCACCACCCCTGATAACATATTTGGATCGGGGGCATGGGGCAGCCATTCGTCGCGCACGTACCCGGTTGCCCAGTGGTAAGTCCAATCCTGTAGCGGTGATCAGAGTACCAAGAGAACGGATGATTTCTAATGGCATTGCCTCTTCACTGATTCATGAAGTGGGGCATCAAGGAGCTTCCTCCTTGGGTTTGGTCACTTCACTAAAGACGCAACTACGTCAGAAATGCAGTGAAGACAAGCCTAACTGCGAAATGTGGCAATGGTACGAACGCTGGATTTCCGAGATTATTTCCGATCTGTGGGCGGTGGCAAATCTGGGCATTGGCGCTACTACCGGCTTGATGAATGTGGTCAGTGTGCCGAGCTACTTCGTTTTTCGGCTGAATGCCGATGACCCGCATCCGCCGCCCTGGATACGCGTGAGGTTAAGTATGGCTTTTGGAGAGCTATTGTTTCCCGATCCGCAGTGGAAACAACTTCAGTCACTCTGGGATAGCTTGTACCCCTTGACCTTGACAAATAGTGCCAAACGGCAGACTTACCAGCAATTAGAGAAGATGCTACCGGCATTTTGTCGGCTGATATTACAACACCGATCAGATGCGCTTGGAGAACAACCTTTACAGGAAATTTTTCCGTACCGTACCCGGCAGCCTGAGCGGCTTCGAACACTTTTTCGTTCTTGGCGCAACGATCCGCTCCGAATGAAGCGCTATCGCCCGGCGCTGGTATTTGCTGCCATCGGGCAAGCCCGTGCTGATAATATCTTAACGCCGGAAAAGGAGAATGAAATCTTGAGTAAAGTGCTCGTATCCTGGGCGCTCCGGCGATTTATCTCTTAACCTATTAAATATAATGAATCATGCCACTACCAACAATTATAGGCACGAAAATCAGTTCTAAGTTTAAACAAATCCGATTGGATAATCCGGGATTTATAAGTATAGAACTTGAATCTGATAAACTTTTTGATCCAAATGAACTCAAAGGGTATAAGAATAATGTAAAAAAGTTTAAATTAGTATTAAAGGATGAAGATGGCAATATTATAATAGACGATATTCCAGCTACAAGTTTAAAGGGAACTACTTTCAGTTTTAAGCCAAATGCAATCACAGGTTATTCAGGTAATTTTGTTAATTATGAATTTGTACTAGATGGGAAAACAATTGCTGAAGCTGGGCAACCAACTGCAGATAACATGGAAGACCTGACTGCGTCACAGTTGCAAGTTATCAGTGAAAAATCGAAATTTGATGTTGATGTCCAAAAACCTTCTTTCCCACGAAGCCCTTTGTTGGTACTCTATAAATCCATTGTGGATAGCAGTGATAGAATAAACTTCAATAACTATAAAAGCTTCATAGATAAATTTTTCTGCGAAGGATCAGCTTCTACTGGAAGTAGAGACATAGATGGGAATCATGGATTTTTTAATAGAAGATTCCTACCATTTAATGACACCGATAGTTACCGCATTTTAAAAGTAGCAACAGAGATATTTCTAATGACGAATGTAGGGGTATGGTGTGGTTCTAACATCGGAAGTGATGATGAATTAGATGATTATTTTATCAATAAGAAGGGCTTAAGATTTTCTGCCAGTGATACCCAGGGTTTTAATGATTTGTGGACACAATATAGGAGTACAGGAGAAAAATTGGGTTCAACAGATATAAATGCTCTACCAGCGCTATATCTCATGCGAAGGAGATTTAGTGAGCTCGGCATAAAAAAAAGTTGGATAGACGCTGTAATTGAAGATGAATTAAAAGGAACTTCGACTACAAGTGGAGTCGACGAAAAATGTATCGGTATTATTCACCAACGCCTTACTTGCCCGATTCTTATTGAACTCATTTGGTCGTACTGGAATGAAGAGTCCATGCAACAGCAAACCATTAACGCCATTTTACTCCGCTTTCAAAATATGCGAGCAAATGGCAGAAGAGATCCATTAGCTGAGATGGAAATCTCTCATTTACTCCCGTTGAACAATATTCTTTGGGGGCTTACCCAAGACCAACAACATTTATTGAGTGTGGTACGGCGAAATTATGAGTATGATCACCACTATGGTATTTCTTTGAAAGGAAAGGCAATAGATGAAATGAAAAGTGCCGATAGTCGGATTCGTTTCCTTGAAGCGTTTCATGGGTTGCTTAATTTAGCAGCTAAATATTATGTGGATTCTGCCAACAAATTGGTAGAACCTGATCCTTTCCCTATTCTAAATGCACTTCGGGAAGCACAATTTATCATTTCAGAAGGTATGCACAATCAATATGGCGATCTACCTACTACTGCTCGCACCGAAATGCTGATGCAACAGTGGATATTGGCTCGACCAGAGTTGCGCGAGTTCCTGCCCGGGCGCGCCGCTGTGCCTTACACCGAACCTTGGATGGATCGCGTGGCTTCTATGAACAAGCTACAGGGTTGGACAGATACCTCACCAATGCACTTTAGTAACCTTGCCGTTTTTGGTGAGCAAATATTATTATCCATCCGATTTGGTGACTGGAGCAATCAAAGCCGCACGCAGGAGGATGCTGCACAGTGGGCGCTTTTCTTCCGACCACAAATTCAAGGGTACATCCACTCCTACAAAGCTGCTACCGGTGTAGATCTAAGCGCTGCAGTAGTGGGTAACAAAGTGGATGCATTGCCGCCATCGCAACACTTGCTGCGCAGATTACAACAACAACAGAATGGTAGCTTGGCAAAGCAAAACGGACAGGCAAAACAGAATGGTCAGTTGGCACATAAGAAACAATCCAAAAGTGAGTTTTTCTGATGTACAACAAATGCGGCTAGATTTCACCTCCGCATTGTATCTTGGAATGAAGCATAGCAGCGAGGATTTACTCGCCTGGGATAGTCTGACTACCGGCGTGCCGGCGGCGTTAAAAGAACCTAAACTGGCACGACAATTATCCGGACAATTGGCAAAGATGATGGGGGCGGAAGCTGGTATTGCCTATCCTTCCACCCTGCATCTTTTCCGGGATTTGTTCGATCTGATGATACGGGAAGATGTTTTGTTTCTGCTTGATGACAAAGCTTACCCGATCAGTTCCTGGGGGATAGATGGCGCCTGGGTAAAAAGTGTGCAGGTACTGCATTTTCCTCACGGAGATAGTCAGCGTTTGAAGGGGCTTTTACGAAGTAATTTGCGCAAAGGGCAGCGTCCTGTGATCGTTACGGACGGATGGTGTCCGCAGTGTGGTCGAGCTATGCCGTTGCAAACTTATATATCCTTGCTGAAACCCTTTGGAGGAATATTGGTGATTGATGACACACAAGCATTAGGAATATTGGGCAAGCGTCCTACTCGCCAAATGCCGTATGGCTTTGGAGGAGGCGGCATCTTACCATGGCTGGGTTTACAAGGTTCAAATATTGTTATTGGTAGCTCGCTGGCAAAAGGATTTGGTGTACCGTTTGCAGTATTGGCAGGCGACAATATTTTGGTAAAAAAAATAAGGCAACATAGCCTTACTCAAGTACATTGTAGTCCTCCTTCGAGCGCCGATTTCCGTGCAGCACAACAAGCGTTACAGATCAACACTCAACATGGAGATACCTTACGGCAATTGCTGTACCAAAACGTTCTTTTTTTCAAGCAGGAACTATGGAATGCAGGCATTTATACTTCCGGTGGCATATTTCCGGTACAACTACTCAAGGAAATCACTAAAGAAGGGGCATTGTACCTGCTGGATCGGCTGTCTGAAAAAGAAGTCCAGGCAATTTTAGTGAAAAGCCATGAAACAATGCCGGCGCCATGCTTCATCCTGCGAGCTGATCATACGATTAAGGATATTCGACAAGTAACGCGTCTGATTGCCAGTATTTTGGGAACCAATCGAAAAAAATGGAGCAATGCCCAAATTTTTAAATAACACAGCTACTTACCCAGAGCAGGAAATTATACTGGGTACGGATGAGCGTCTTAGAATTGCAGATACTACCAAGCCGCCATTTTGCTGGATTTGCTCATTGGAAGTGCAGTTTCCGGAGCCAGTGATAAATGCACTGGGTTTACTGGAACAAGCAGGGAAAAACTGGCAGGGCTTGCCCACTGGCACTACTGGCTGCGGCACTGGGCTGCTAATTTCTCCCAAACATATACTCACCGCGAGCCACGTGGTTATGGGGTTAAAAATAGCAACCGATTCAAAGTCGGGGGAAAAAATGCTCCAAACGGTAAAAGCAAGTCGGGTGCGGGTGATTCCCGGCAGAAATGACCGCGATCTTCAGGCAAAACCCTTCGGCATCTGGACATTGAAAGGAATTCAAGTAAATCCAACTTTCCGGCAGCGGCTGAGCGGCAGACTCGAAAGGATTACCAAAAATAGTATTTTGAATGCATTGCCTTTTGATGTAGCTATTCTTGAATTGCAGCCAAAGGTGCAACGACAATCCCAACGCCAGTACCATTTAGGCGACAAAATTGGGTGGTGGGGTAAAGAACGATTATTTCACTTTTCACCGCTAACCAGGATACGAAGAAATCAGCTTATTGGACATCGGGTGCAAATCGGTGGTTTCCCTGGGGAGAAAGGGCGAAAACCATGTAGTCAACTTCATTTGTCGGAAGGAGATATTTTGACAACATTACCAAAGCTGAAAGGGCGGATACTGGATTTGATATTATACAATGCGGACACCAGCGCAGGCATGAGTGGCAGTCCGGTATGGGTAAAGACATCAAACGGACACCGACATCTGATTGGGGTGCATACGAGTTTTTCAAAATATAAAAATCGCAAACCGTTGCAAAAAGGCAATTTGGCAGTGCTCCTGACCAAACAAATTGTGAAACAGATGCAGTTGAATTTACCTGGTGAATAAGGAGAAAAAGTGTGATTCAATCAATTTAAAAACAGCACATTATGAAAAATTTATTAGATGAAATTTGGTATGAGGGTGAGACTATTACTACTCCAAGATTGATTCATCCCCCAGGGTGTGATTGCCGAATTTGCCAGACGCAGGCACTCAATTCTACAAGGGAATCCTTTTTAGATGAAATATTGACAGCGGATGAAATATTAGAGGAAACTTTTCCCAGTGCAGTTAAGAAATATAGAAAATACGCAATAAAAGCCGATCCTTTTGCGAGAAGCAGATCAGGTATTGACCTCGCTGATGCAATCACTCGAATGCTCGATTTTAAGAAAAAAAATAAAATGTCTATTCCCCAAAAGAATTGCGTGAATACCTCATTCTTCCACTTTACAGAGGCGCTGAAGCAATTTGATATTAAGCTAAATAAATACGGGCGATATGAATTTCCAGTGCTGTTCAGGCAAAATCTGACCAAAGTCTATCCGCTGCACTTCCTCCTGATCTGGTTTTCCAATAATGGACACAAAAGCTGGGGGAATATTCCTCCCCGCTATCGTGGAGCAGGAGCACCGGGTGCTCTGTTATATGCGGGCTTAGCAGAGAATAATAAATTGATTCCCTGTACCCAAGAAGGCTGGCCCAAAGGACTAAAACCAGGCGCTTTTCTACAATTGTGGAAAGACGAGCAGACCTACAAAACAGTCCGAGATCGACAGAACACTAAGCTATTAGGGCACTCCTGTATTTTCAGACGATACACAAAAAATGCGAATACCATCATTGTATCTGATCAATCCAGTATCGAAAAACATCGGATTAATCACATTGAACGCGAACTGACCTGGGGAGGTAAAGGATGGGTACCCCTGAATTACTTAATCGCAGCTAATCCCGGAAAAGTATTCTTACTGCCTGTGCCGCGAGCTTGATAGACCTATTATTCAAATGTAAAATTACAGCTATGGCTACCCTTTTAGATGAGTTATTTAAGCAATCAACCACGTCTTTGCTGGACGAAATATTGCAAGAGGAATGGACGGAGGAAGTCCTGAGTCCTTCTCAATTGAACGATGCGGTCAGTTATAATAATAAAAATGCCATTTCTGTGGGCTGGCAAAATTACCTGGATCAAATTATTCAGTTCCTGGGTTTTGAGGACTATCCCCCTGATCAGCTGACCTTCGCCCAAGCGGTGTACGACTGGCAAAAAAGTAACATGGGTGCCCAACATGCCGATGGCAGACTGGGACCTAAAACCTGGCAGGCAATAAAAAATAATCCGGCTTTTAATAAAACACCTACGGATCACAAAAACGATAACAGCAACAATGGGGCTTTTACATGCTGGATTGAGGATTTACAGTCAAAAGCAAAACCTCAGCCAGGCTCTATGAGTAAAAATCCAAGAAGTATAGCACTTGTTGATTCCGTTGTGTTACACCAAATGGCATTTAGCCGAGGAAGTGATTTGAATAAATATCTTAAAGTGAGAGTACATTACATCATCATGCCGGATGGTAAGATCGGACAATTATATCCAGATACGGCACTATTGTGGGCATCTAATGGGTTCAACAAAAGGAGTGTCGCCATCGAGTTTGCCGGAAATTTTCCAAATACAAAAGGGAAATGCTACTTGCCCAATAAATTTGGATGTCATCAATTGACAGATGCACAAGTACAAGCGGGCAGGTGTCTGCTGGCTGCTTTAAAGAATAAATTACCAAATATGCGATATGTATTTGCTCACCGACAGTCTAACATTAACAGAGCGAATGACCCCGGTCCTGATATCTGGTATCAGGTAGGCGAGTGGGCAATTAAAAACTTAGGATACCATCCTGACAGTAGAAAGATAAAAACCGGCAGCGGGCAACCCATTCCTGAGGAATGGATGAACTGGGGAAATGCTTGAATAATAGAACATCGCAACCCTTGATTTAAGTCTATCTTAATAATTTTAAAATAAAAAATTAATCACGAGAACAATATTGGATGAGATCTTGATGGGAGGGTATTTTGAATCCGAATTGCATGGAGGTAATTGCAAGTGCAGTAAATGTAGAAATGATATGGAATTGGACTTAGAACCCTTGTTTGAGCAGTTGGAAGATGAAACTACAATTTCAAAAACAGCTACACCGGGTGCTTATTATCAAATTAAGCCAGGTGATAATTTACTTACATTAGTTGGAAAAGCTTATAATATAGGACAGGGAGGGCAACGACTCAAATTAGCCCAAATGGTTAATAATGATTTTCGGAATAAGAAGTTTTGGATCAACCCACAAAATGATTTTGAGCGAAAATTTTTTAAAGAAGGTATCATTTCATTTTACCCCATGTTTACATGTGGAAAAATTCAGCAAGTGGCAAAAGGAAAAGAAAAAAAATGCTTTGCCATTTTGTACTTACCCAAAGTAACAAATGCACCTGTCCTCCCCCCAAAGCCGCCAATGCCTCAGCCAAAATTGCTGAATAAAAGTGCGTTACTTGTTTTTCTAGAAAATACTGGTAAAATACCAATTGAATTTCCTAGTTGGATGCCTTCTTTAATAAAAAACGCAATCGAAAAGTTTCTTGATCAATATCTTGAGGAATTTGAAAAATGGCTGAATAAATTTAAAGAATCAGAAGGGTCTTTATATAATAAAGTAATCATCTTAGAAGATTCTAAAGCGACTTTTGATAATTTAAAGCAATCGCTGTTACATTTATCTAATGAAGGATTTATGATAGATATATTCACACTTTGTCATGGAGGCACGAACTATTTAGTAGGATACAATGGCATATCTATTAGCGGAGACCAAATAAAGAGTATTAGAGTATCTAACAAAAATCGTAAATTACCTATAAGAGCAGTTTATCAGATGAATTGCTATGGAGCGACTTTGAATGAGGCATGGCTCGACCTTGGGGCTAAAGTAAGTTCAGGTACACCTGGAATTAACTATATACCTGAGCCAATGATGACGTTCTTTTGGAATTTTTGGAAACGTGGATATAACTACAATAATACTACTACGAATGCTTATGAAGCGACCCTAAAGTTTATTAGTAAAATTCCTTTATTAGAAAATGTTATTTCTAAAATAAAGAATATTATTTCCAAAGAAAGTTACCCAACTATAAAGGGCAACAGTAAAGTTACCATCCGTACAAAGACTTATGTTGGTAGTTAAAGTGATATTCAAAAAATTAGGGTTTATAATTTTGATAGTATATCCCTCAAGGTGTTTTGATATTTCTTTATTATATAACTTTAAATATGAGAACGATTTTAGATGAAATACTCCTAGGAACAGAAATAAGTTCTGAGTCCACTGAGGTGATAACATCCACCGAAGATGCCAAAAAAATCCAACGAGATTTAAACGAGCTATTTGGCTTGCAGTTGGTTGTTGATGGAAATTTGGGCAAAGTTGATTCGAAGACAAGTAAATCCCGAGAAGCGATTAGATTATTCCAAGAATTAGCGGGGCTGGCTGTTACAGGAAAAGTAGATGACACCACTCGAAATAAATTAAATACAGTTTTGCCACTCAATAGAGCTATTGGAAGTCAAAATCGCTTTTTTATCTTCAACTTTGAGGTGGATAAATACGAAATCAAGAAAGAGCAACGAATTACTATATGTAAAGCAAAAGAAAAGACATTTCAATTATGGAACCAAAAAAAGATTGATACTATCCTTTTTATGGGACATACGGATAAGACTGGAACTACAGACCACAATCAAAAACTTAGCGAAAATAGAGCAACTGAGATATGGAGTCATTGGGGAACTGCAATTCAATGTGATGATCGTTTTGAGCTCGATAAAACAGAGGTAAAAATTGCTAAGATAGGATTCGGATCGGATCATCTTATTCCCAGTACTTCAAATTCTGAGAATAGACGTGTGGTACTTGCCCTGATAAAAATGCAAGCAAAGCCTGGCTTAAATGAAAAAGAACCCAAAAAAGAAACCCCTAAGGAAATTGCTAAAAAAAACATAGAAAGCGCACTTAATGAGCTATCAAGTCCATCTCCTTGGAAGGGCACAAATGTAAATGATGTAAAAAAACGGCTTCTTGAATTGATAGATGATCCAGATAAGTTTAATCAAAATCCTCTGCCCCTGTGTGGTCCAGCTGCCTTTTTTAGGCAATGGACTAAGAATTCTCCAATCCAATTTGCAAATTTTGCCGTGGATCTTTATAAATTTGGACAAGCAAAAATTGGCTCTTATCTCATTAGCCCTGTAACCGAGCGCAAAAATCCAGGCGGTAAAAATTTAATTGATACAAATTACTCTAAAGAGGCTCCAAAAACGATTCGGGCTGCTGATTGGTATTTAATGTCGTCACTAAGAAATCAGGAGAATGGAGTTTTTGACTTTCAGGGAACGGAAGGTGAAAATGTATCGGCTATAACATATCCTAAAGATTTAGTAAGGTGGTTAAGCGCAACGAGTCTTTACAAAAATATTTCCGACGAGGTAAACCTATTTTTCTCAAAGAGTTATTCTGACACCGTTTCTTATAGCCCGGGTAAATCGGATGTTTATTTATTCATCAATTCTTATATGCTTGGAAATGACGCTAAGGCTGGCAAGAAAGAGCCATTTTCAATTGTTGATCATATTGTAGTCTTGGATTCAAAAATAATATTAAAAAACAATCATGTTAGCCTTACAGTATGGTCTTGGGCTGAATTGTATCACTTAGATTTGAGAAAAGATGTTTTTGAAGATAACTTTTACGGTGCAGTTATTGCAACAAAGCGATGATTGTTAAAAATCATCTGTATAGGGTTGCAACAACTTTGATTAATTGTTTAACAATTAAAAAAGAACATACTTAGATTATCATCCACTTCCCCCACGCTTATTCGCCTGATGCAGTTGCACCACCCGGTCGGAAATGTCCAGTCGTTTCGCAGCGACTTGTAGATTGCTGTTCGATTCCTCGATAGCAATATCCATCGCGGTTTCGGCGGCGATGCGTTTGATGTCTTTTAGGCTCACGCCATTGGCAAGTGCCATACGGATGGCATTTTTAAAATCGGTTTCCAGCCAGATATGTGGGTTGGGCAATATTTCCCGGTCATTAGATGAAAGACATCCAAGTGTAAGGAAACCCTCTCCTAGATAATGCAATGCGATGCGATGCATCAATTGGCGCAGTTCTCGCACATTGCCTGGATAAGGATGGGTTAGTAAAAAACTGCGCAGATAGTCATCAATCGGCGGTGTGTGGTCGCTTTGTAAGGCTTCCTGTAAAAAATATTCGGCTAAAGCCGGAATGTCTTCACGGCGTTCGCGTAAGGGAGGTAAAGTGCAAATATTTGTGGCGATGCGATAGTACAAATCATGCCGGAAACGTCCTTGTTCTACTTCTTGTTTTAGATTTCGATTGGTAGCACATATCAGCCTGAAATTGGTCTTGCGCCATTGGTTGCTTCCTACTCTTTTGTAACAACCTTCCTGAATCACACGCAGTAATCCCGCTTGTAATGGAAGCGGTAACTCCCCGATTTCATCCAGAAAGAGCGTACCTCCATCTGACAATCCGAAAGCGCCTTCGCGCATAGATATGGCATTCGTATAAGCGCCCTTTTCGTGTCCGAAAAATTCGCTACCAGAAAGATCGGGTACAACTGTTGTACAATCCAATAAAACCAGTTCTAGTTTATTTGGTCGGCGGTCGAGATCATGAATGAGCCGGGCGATTAACTCTTTACCCGTACCACTTTCGCCTAACAATAAAATACTACCCTCTGAGAAACAAGCTATTTCGATTACTTGCTTTAATAGTTCAATCCATTTGGGGCTACTACCAATAGCTACTTTTTTCACCCGGTCGGATTCTAACACTTTCTCGATTTGTGCCCAACGTTGTAGGCGCTTTGCAAGTGTATTTACGAGGCGAGGCGCTTCAGAAAGCGAATAAATCTCTTGGATACCAAGTCCCAACCATTCCCAGACTTTGTAAAATGGAAGCTTGGTTTCATTCATATCCAAAACAAGTACATGACTACCCTGCTGGATAGGCTCTTTTAAAATGTCGATCCATTCTGTTTCATCCGGGCAATCATCAAATAAAATTAACAAGTTTTTAGGCGTATGAATATAATTTTGCTTACACTCGATTCCTTTTTCTGCTAAGTCTTGTACAACCTTACTAATGGCTCGTTCGTGTCCGTGACACAAATTCAAAAGACCTAAGGGTTCTGCTAACGTGGGGGTACTTGGAGCAGACATAGTGTTTAGGTTTTTAATAGCTTAATTAAACTATTATGCTATCGATCTAAGCTAAATCGTTTGATAAAGAAATACTTGTAAGGTACATTTTTTTAAAAAGAAAGACTTGTAAAAATTGTGAAAAAACTTGTAGAAATTACGCAATCTGAAAAATGCAGGTTCTACCCACGAGGACTTATGTGGCAAATAGCGCCTTTTTTTTGTTTAGCCGTACAAAAAAACTATCTTTGATAAAACAATGCAGGCGATGGCAATACCAGATGAATTCCACCACACCTTGAAGAAATTGATTGAACAGCA
>CAZFBN010000038.1:0-38998 GCA_964517145.1 uncultured Saprospiraceae bacterium | reverse complement strand
GATTTGCTTGATTATACACATTTCCATTAATAATAATACTATCGGTTTCACAAATGGTTGGATTTAGATCAAAAACAGCAGGTGGGTAAAAATTTAATTCGACGGTAATAACAGAATCGCAACCATTTGCTGCCGCGCCAATCAACCTCTCCTCGCCTCTTGGAAGCGCCTGATTGTAAACATTGCCGTTAACAACGATGCTATCCGTACTACAAAGCGTCTGTGCAATGGTATCTCTTGAAAGCGGCTTTATTTGCAGGGTATCGCTGCGGTTGAGGGGATTTTCACAATTGGCGTCGCGCAAACGCAGGAGTTGAAGTACAATGATGCCACTTCGGGTTTGAAAATCTGCCGGACAAATTTCCAAAGTATCGCGATTGGTGTTGATGGTTACAGTTCGAAAAATATCTCCAATGTTGGTAGATAATTGATAATCAATGTTAAACGGAGGCGTACCCATCAGTTCTATGTCCAGATTAAAACAATTTTCTTCGCAAATAATGCTGCTGTAAGAAATGGTGACATCGGGCGTCGGAAATCGGCTTGCAATTTGAACGTTGCCGCCAATGATACAATTATTAGAATCAATGACATTCAAGGTATAGCTTCCAGGCGCTAGCCCTGTTGGGTCTTCAATGCCGTCGAACGAATCCACATTCCAGTCATAACGGATAGGCAGTGTTGCGCCAGTGATTGTCGTTGCAATAGAACCGTCATTTTCACTAGCGCAGCTTGCATCGGTCGCTACCAGATCAATGGTGATATTACAGCCCAAGGTTCCAATGGTAAAATTACAAGTCGCGGTGCAGCCGGTTGAGTCTGTCAGCGTAACCTCATAGGCACCCGCTGCCAGATTTGTAATGGTGACAGTGTCAATAACATTGACAGTCATCGTGCCATTGCTGGGTCCTGTCCACTGCAATTGAAAAGGTGCAACACCATTGGTCAAAATAACGCTAGACGTACCATCGGTAGCGCCAGTAGCCGAAACGGGCGTTTGCGAGGCGCATTCCAACTCCAGCGGAGCTGGTTCGGTGATGGTGGCACTGGCAATCGCAACACAATTATTGGTGTCGGTGACTACTACGGTAAAATCGCCAGCCGCCACCCCGAAAATATTTTGTTGACCATCCAAGGTCGTACCATTCCAATCAAATCGAAAAGGGGCATTGCCCAATACCACCACTTCCAGGGAGCCATCTTGACCACCACTGCAAGAAACATTGGTACTACGAATGCTGACGTTCGGATTAGGATTGATGGTGACCAAAAAAGTATCTTGAGTGATGCAAGTTCCAATGCTGTCAAACACGTATAAAGTCGCAGAATTGCGGATGGTATCGCCGATGGCAAACCGAGTGCCTGTTCCGTTTGGTTGTGAAAAATAAGCTGCGTTCGCTGTTAAATTCGAGCCTTGAATGGCTGGCAGCAAGAAGCGTTCACAGGCGTTGCGATCCGTTGCGGGCGTCAGATTTGGAGCGGATTGAATCGTTACTGTGAAATCATCTTGTGCTGCGCAAGAGCCATTGTCATCAAACAAATAAAAAGTGCCGGAAGCTAGAATGGTGTCACCTGGGGCAAATGAAGTGCCTGCGCCGTTTGGCTGAGTAAAATAAGCTTGATTGCCGCTCAAGCCAGTGCCTGCAATGGCGGGTAAAATGTAAAAATTGCAAGCTGATTGGTCGGCTAAAGGCGTCAATACGGGTGGTTGTAAAATGGTAATCGTCACACTTTCTTCATCACTACAGCCCGTTGCGCCATCGTAAATAAACAGAGTCGTTGTTGTGCGAATGGTATCACCTGTTACCAACCGAGTGCCTCCGCCGTTGGTTTGAGTGTAGTAAGCCTGATTGCCACTCAGATTGCTGCCAGAAATAGCTGGCAACACATAAAAACCACACTCCGTCGTATCTGTCAAATCATTGACGGTAGGTGATGTTGCAATATTGACAACGAACGTATCTTCCTGCGCGCAATTGCCATCGTCGTCAAAAGCATATAAGGATTGCGAGGCAGTTATCACGGCACCTGCATTCAAGCGCGTACCCATGCCGCCGGAAGCTGTAAAGTAGGCTTGATTGCCACTCAGATTTGTTCCTGAAATGGCGGGAAGCGTGTAAGATGTACACACCGTTGTATCTCGAATGGGATTGATTTGCGGACCTGCTGTGATGGTAATGGCAACGGTTTGCTCATTAAAACAAGCGGCTGTGCCATTATAAATGAAAAGATTTTGCGAAGTATTAATTCGGTCGCCTGGATCGAATCGTGTGCCCGTAGCGCCCGCACCGGTGTAATACGCTGAATTTCCTGGCGAAAGATTGGTGCCCGTAATAGCCGGTAAGGTGAAACCACCGCAAATGCTCGTGTCCCGAAGGTCGTTCACCCGTGGACCTTGGGTGATCGTGATCGAAAAAGTTTCTTGGTCATTGCAGGTTGCTGTACCATCGAAAATAAAAAGATTTCGGGTTGTGCGAATGGTGTCACCAGGCAGATATTTTGTACCGGTTCCGTTGTTACCAGTGTAATAAGCACGTCCGTTTGTAAGCGTCGCGCCTGTAATTTGCGGAAGCACGTAGGCATCGCAGGCGTTTTGATCTGGAATGTCGGTTAACTCCGGTTTGGGCGTTACCACTACCTGAAAAGAAGTTTGAGCCGTACAGCCTGTAAATCCGTCAAAAATGTAGAGCAACCTTGAGGTGTTAATTTCATCGCCAGGAGAGAAGGATTGACCACCCCCATTCGGAGCGGTGAAATAGGCTTCATTTCCTGTTAAATTTGAACCATTGATTGCAGGCAATACATACATGCCACAAGCAGTTTGCGTACCAGGATTGGTCAGCGTGGGGCGCGTATTTTGATCTATGTCAATAGAAGCTTCATTTTCACAGCCTAAGGCATTCGTGACCGTCACAGTGTAAGTCCCGCCCGAAGTAACGCTGGTTGTTGCAGTAGTGGCACCAGTGGACCAACGATAAGACGTAATGCCCGCGCCGGCTGCGGTGAGGTTGAGACTAGAACCAGCACAAACGCTCGTCATGCCGCCAGCGGGATTGATCGTTACAGTTGGTGGGGTTCCGCCATTTACATTAAAAGATCGTGTGCCAATACAGCCATTGGCATCGGTCACGGTCACATCATAGCTCCCCGGCGCGTCAATGCTGATGGTTTTAGTACTCTGTCCAGTGCTCCATTCGTAATTGCTAAAATTTTGGGACACCGTCAAAGAGCCATTGCCGCCATCGCACAGCTGAGTTGTGCCGGTGATGGTAACAGTTGGAGCCGGTGCCAGCGTGACATTTCTGCTCGCAGTTGCCTGACAGCCACCTTCGGAAGTCGCTGTAACCGTGTAAGTTCCAGGTGTCGTTACTTCAATGGTTTGCCCATCGTCGCCGCTACTCCAAGTATATTCATCAAAGCCGGAGCTTGCCGTCAAATTGATGCTGCCACCGTTACAAACAGAAGCAGGACTGGGCGAAATGGTTACAGGGGTAGAGGAGGTACCTCGTATCACCACACTATTGATGTAATAAACTTCGTCTTGTGCTTTATTCCCGCCGGTTACCCGAATGCTGATACTGGAGCCGTTTATATTGGAAATAGTCTTGGCACCAAGACCATTTCCACCACAGACATAACCGTTTGGAAAAAGTTGGTAAGCTCCGCCATTCACACTGTACTCAATCACTAGCTGATCGTGGCTATTATTACAAGAATAATTAGGCCCACCGGGAGAATCGCACTCAAAGCCACCAGCACCCCCTACACTCACGGTAGCTTGCACATTACAGCCTGAAATAGCAATAGGACCTACTTCAAAAACATTATCCGTTTCACCACCAGAACCGCAACCGCAGCTGCCCTCTATATCGCGCCATTCAAAGCGACCACTAAATACACCATATCGCGAACTGGCTTGGCCATCGCAATCACTGCCGCTTGCGCTCCAGCCGCTTCCGCTCGTCGCGCCATTGGGCAAGCTTGCAAAATCAGTTGAATAAATCGTAACCAATTGTGCTTGAACGAGGCTAGCGAAGCACAAAAAGGACAAGGAAATGATAAAAATTCTCATGTACGAGCTATGTTTTAGGTTATGACGTGTAGTTTGCATAGAAGTATCGCCAAAAATAGAATTTTTGGGAACTTTTGTTGGAGATAGTAATGTTAACCACAGATTAATTAACGACTATTTGTCTGGAAAGGGCGTTATATTATAGTAAAGACAATTCAAATTTAAATCATCTGCCGTCAAAATGCTGGTTTTCTGCATGATTTAGCTTCTGATTTTTGACAATTTGACTGCCTGCCTACATAACGATGGGTAGATTCAAAATAAGATGCAATTATCAGAAAAAAACAACATTTTTTATACAAAAACTACTACCTTAGTTTTTGAAAAAGATTTATCTTTGCACCCGCCTTTACCGGCGGCAGTATAAAAGTTCTTTAAAATGGATCCCTTGATACAATATTCCCTACCGGTAAGGGGATTGCGCGTGGGGGCGCATCGGTTTGATTTTCAAATAGATAATGAATTTTTCCTTCAATTTGAAGATTCACCGGTGAAAGAAGGAGCTGTGGAAATGTCCCTGACTCTGGATAAGCGCCCGGATATGTTCGTGTTGGAATTTGACTTTGAAGGCATTGTGCAGACAGATTGTGATCGCTGCTTGGCGCAAATCAATCTTCCTGTGAAGGATACGCAGCAATTGATTGTGAAATTTAGCGAAAGCGAAGAAGCCGAAGACGCCGATGTCATCTACGTTCATCCGGAAATCCAACAGTTGAATGTAGCCAAATACATTTATGAATACATCATTTTGGCTATGCCAATGATTCGGGTGTATGATTGCGAAAACGATCCCAATCGCCCCTGTAATCAGGAAATGTTGCAGTATTTGCAAAATGGTAATGCGGAAGCAGCACCGGAGATCACCACGGAAAGCAATCCAATTTGGGAGGCGTTGAAAAATTTAAATAAAAACGATAACTAGTTGCGGGGTTTGAAAATTGAAAATCATTGATAAAATTTTCACCTTTCCTATTTCGCATGTCAAATTTGAATAGAAATGGCACATCCTAAGAGTAGAATTTCGAAGCAGCGCAAGCACAAGCGCCGCACACACCACAAAGCTGCAATCCCACAGATTGGCACTTGTACAACCACCGGCGAGCGTCACGTGTTGCACCATGCTTATTACGACAGTGAAGGCAATATGTATTACCGTGGCAAAATGCTGAAAAAAGCTGCCGCAGAAGAAGAAGCTTAATCCTCCTATGATTTGGAATAAAAGCATATAGCTCCCATCTAATAACAATTTGATGCGGGGCTTTTCTTGTTAAATATTGGTGTTGCGCTATTATAGTGTTATAATTTGTACCGTAACCTATACCACCAAAACACCTTATACCGAAATACCAAAACACCTTACATTATACCATAACACATGAAAAAGATAATTAATACACCAAAAGCACCCATGCCGATTGGTCCTTACAATCAGGCAGTTATTGCAAATAATACCCTTTACATTTCCGGTCAAATTGCCATTAATCCTGAAAATGGAGAACTCGTCACCAGCGACATCGAAACGGAGACGCGCCAGGTGATGGAAAACTTAAAAGCGATTCTGACAGAAGCGGGCTTGACTTTTAAAAACGTGCTCAAAGCTTCCGTTTTTGTAAAAGACATGCACCATTTCAGTCGCATCAATGCGATTTATAGCCAATATTTTGACGAAGCGACCGCCCCGGCGCGCGAGCTGGTGGAAGTAGCCAATTTGCCCCGCTTTGTCAATATCGAAATTTCAATGATTGCTACCTTGGGTTGAATCGTTGATGGGTTGAAAAGTTGATACCCTGCTTTTCAACCCATCAACCCCTATCAACCTTTCAACCTTTTTATGATGGAAAAAAAACGTGTACTCTCCCTCATTCAGCCCACCGGCGACATGCACTTTGGCAATTACTTCGGCGCCGTCAAAAACTGGGTGAATTTGCAATCCGAATACCAATGTTTTTATGGTGTAGCCAATTATCACGCTATGACCATGGCTTTCGATTCGAAGAAACTGGTTGAAAATACCTGGAATTTGTGCTTCAATCTGATCGCAACGGGCATTCAAGTTGAAAACCTGTTTATCCAATCGTTGGTGCCGGAGCACGCTGAGTTGAACTGGATTTTCAACTGTTTTTGTTCTTACGGGCAGCTGAGTCGCATGACGCAATTCAAAGACAAGAGCAAGCAAAGTGAGGAGAGTGCAGATAATTTTATTTCTGCGGGTTTGTTGACGTATCCGGTGTTGCAAGCGGCGGATATTTTGATTTACCGGGCAGATTTTGTGCCGGTGGGCGACGATCAGGATCAGCACCTCGAACTGGCACGTAATATCGCACAGCGTTTTAATAACCAAGTGAATAAAGAATATTTAATATTGCCAAAAGCATTACATACCGAAGTGCCGCGTGTCATGTCCACTGCCGATCCGACTCGTAAAATGAGTAAAAGCGCAGGAGAAAAACATTATATTAATATTTTTGCAGAACCAGATCGCATTCGCAAGCAAATCAAATCAGCCGTAACCGATACCGGCGATACGCCAGCGGGCGAAATGAGTTCGGGTGTAAAAAACCTGTTTTCGCTGCTGCGTGCTAGTGATAAAATGGATGAATACAACGTGTTAATGGCTCATTATGAGATGGGTAGCTTGAAATATTCGGAATTGAAAGAAGTAGTTGGAGAAGCATTGGTGGAGCTGAGCCATCCCTTCCGCGAGCGCAAAACCGAAATTGCAGCCAATAAAAAAGAAGTAAAAGAGCAAATCAAAGCATCGTCAGCTCAGATTCGTCAAAGTGCACAGGAAACCGTCCGGGAAGTGAAAGAATTATCAGGTTTGTTGAATGTAAAGTTTTAATTGAAATGTATAAAGATGACATTATCAAAAAATTGGGCAGGGGCATTTAAGTTAATATCACACCGTTTGAAATTTTGCTTTGTAACCCCAAAAAAATTTACTGAATATTTGAGTAACTTCGAGGCAATCAAATTTATATGATATTTTCATAAAACGATATAAGTAATCGAGCGGTTTTGTGGTCGATGTTTAATGTGTAATAAATTGACAATCAGTGTTGTGTTTAAAGTATGACACAATTTGAATATGCTCAGTAACTTAATAAGATTCAAATTATTATGAAAATCATTTGCATTGGGCGCAACTACGCGGAGCACGCAAAGGAGCTAAAAAACGAAATTCCTGACAAGCCGGTGGTATTTATGAAGCCTGCTTCGTCGCTATTGGTCAATGATAAGCCATTGTACTACCCAGAATTTACGCAAGACCTTCATTATGAGGCAGAAATCGTTTTAAAAATTTGTAAAAATGGTCGCCACGTGCAGCCGGAATTTGCTGGGGAGTATTACGATCAAATTGCGTTTGGCATTGATTTTACTGCGCGCGATTTGCAAGATCAGCTCAAGAAAAAAGGACATCCCTGGGAAATTGCAAAAGGTTTTGACGGATCGGCTGTGTTGAGTGATTTTATTGATATTGATAAAATTGACACGGAGGGGATTGAGTTTAAATTGCGCAAAAATAATGAGGTGGTGCAGCATGGCAATACCAATGAAATGCTGTTTTCTTTTGAAGCGATCATCGTTTATGTGTCCAAGTTTTTCAAGTTACAAATGGGGGATTTGATTTACACGGGGACGCCTTCAGGCGTTGGTCCAGTGGTAATTGGCGACAAGCTGGAGGGCTTTATTACTATGAAAGACGGCAAAACCGAGCATGTGCTGACGTGTGATATTCGCTAGGCTTTCAATGGAATCGCTCGGCGCAATCTCTCAGGGTCATCTTTTTGGAAAGATCACTTCACATTTGTTCAAAATTTCTATTTTTGCAACACTTTTTGTAAAGATTTGAAAATTAATAGAAATCAAAATGCCATATCTATTTACCTCTGAGTCCGTGTCGGAAGGGCACCCGGATAAAATTGCCGATCAGATTTCCGATGCACTCGTTGACCATTTTCTTGCCTTCGACCCCCAATCGAAAGTAGCTTGTGAAACCTTGGTGACCACCGGTCAGGTGGTGCTGGCGGGTGAAGTGAAGTCGAGCACTTATCTGGATGTGCAGCAGATTGCGCGCGATGTGATCAAGCGCATCGGCTACACCAAGTCAGAATACATGTTTGAAGCGCACTCATGTGGGGTGCTGTCGGCTATACATGAGCAATCGCCCGACATCAATCGCGGTGTGGAACGCAGCAATCCGGAAGACCAGGGCGCTGGCGATCAGGGCATGATGTTTGGATACGCCACGAGCGAAACGGATGATTTCATGCCGTTGTCATTGGATTTGGCGCATAAAATTTTACAGGAACTGGCAGCTATTCGCAGAGAAAACAACGAAATCAAATATTTGCGCCCCGATGCAAAATCGCAGGTGACAATTGAATATAGCGACGACCACAAGCCACAACGCATCGATACCATTGTCGTTTCGACGCAACACGATGATTTTGACGAAGATGAAGCTATGTTGGCAAAGATTCGGGAAGATATAATTAATATCGTGATTCCGCGCGTGAAAGCAAAGCAAAAGCCTGAAATTCAGGTACTTTTCAATGAGCAAATTACCTATCATGTCAACCCGACGGGCAAGTTTGTAATTGGTGGTCCACACGGTGATACAGGCTTGACAGGTCGTAAAATTATTGTTGATACTTACGGTGGAAAGGGTGCACACGGCGGTGGCGCTTTTTCTGGCAAAGACCCTTCTAAAGTGGATCGCTCGGCAGCGTATGCAACGCGCCATATTGCTAAAAACCTAGTAGCGGCGGGCGTTTGCGACGAAGTGCTGGTGCAAGTGTCTTATGCCATTGGTGTGGCGAAGCCGACCAATATTTACATTCAAACATATGGTACTGCGAATGTAAAAATGAACGACGGTGAAATTGCACAAAAAGTGGCGGAGATTTTTGATATGCGTCCTTATGCGATTGAAACACGTTTGAAATTGAGAAATCCAATCTACTCAGATTCAGCCGCTTATGGACACATGGGGCGTAAATCTGAACTGAAAAAGGTGACTTTAGCGGATGGCTCCGGCAATCGCAAAGAAATGGAAGTAGAAACTTTCACCTGGGAAAAACTCGATTATGTGGACAAAGTAAAAGCTGCTTTTGGCTTATAAAATAAAGTGATCTGGTGGCTCTGTGTCATCAGATCACCTCTGAATTTGCTTGAAATTGATTTTTTTTAATATGTAAATAATTTCCCCGCCTAAAAAGTACCTTAGGTATTGCAATACATCGGCAGAATGTAAGTAGTCGAGCAGTTTATTAGTCAAAAGCCTTATTGACCTGATAATCAAAAGATTATTAAAGTTTCAATGGTGTTTAAATTTGCTTGACAATTAAAGCTGCCTAACTTGATATTCCTTTCTGAGACATCCTATCTTTTTACAAAAGGTTTTACAACGATTCCTTCCGTAGTCAGTATGCGTAATATGTATAAACCCGCCGAGAGGTTTTGTGTAACGATTTGGTTGGTCATCGTATGATAAGAAGTAATCAGTTGACCTTGGGCATTGCGCAGTTCCAGGTTCAACAGGTTCAATCCATCCGTTTGCACCTGCAATAATTCGCTAGTTGGATTCGGGAAAATCCGCACTTTCCGTGCTACTCCCGGGTCGTTGATGCCCGTGCTCACGTCAAGTACCGTGGTCGTTTCCATCGGCGTTGTCGGCTGCTCGATTTCCATTACATCAATGGCGTGCACATTTTCAAGGCGGAAGGGAAGGAGCCCAATGGTATCGGCAGGCTCTTCTCCGGTATAAGCTGGCAGGGTAAAATGCAATTGCCCAATAGTGCCAAATCCATCGCGATTGGCACCGTCCACACGCACCAAGGCAATATCTATGCGCTTTGCAGTGGGATCATTTTTTTGAAAAACCAGCAAATCTTCACCTACTTTCCCCAACCAGAACGTATCAAATGTAGCAAAAACCGTTTGGTCGCCAGGAGCAAGCAACAGCGCATCGTACCCAATTGAAAAAGCAATTCCATACACATTGGTAGCTGGCTGGTTTTCCTCGCCAAGCACGATGTCAAGCGCAACAGATTGACCCTCAGGAAATAACGTCTGCGGTTTTACATAAAATGGAGCACCTGTTGTCCGAATTTGAATGGGATCGGAAGCTTGAAAATTCTGATCCATTTTATGCCAGTTGGCATCAATTGCCAAAGCATCCAACGCTTCAATTAAGCCATTGCCATCGCTGTCGAAGTGTTTGAAATTGATTTGCGAAAGCGGCGAAGTTGCTGCCCAGTCCCCTACCAATTGATCTTGCCAAGCCAAGGACCCGTTTCTACGGGTGGGACCACTAGAGCCATACCCCAAGCCAATATTCAATAAATCCACATGATTCACAATGCCGTCGCGATTGGTGTCACCGGGGCGCATCATTGGGTCTTCGCTAACGTAAACTTCACTGTTATCAGCAGCAATGTTATACAAATTTAAATCTATATCAAAAAATTCAAACGGCAGCACCTCCTGTGAAAAGTAAACCGCCGTAGCGCCTGTTGTATCCAGCACCTGAAAACACATTTCAAAAAAACGATCTCCTTTTTTCAACTGAATGCCCGCCAGGCTTTGATCGGTCCACGCGAATAGCAGTTTGCCTTGCTGACGATGGGTCAAGCCGAAGTTTTGAAGATTGTTCAAACTTGCAATATTCCCAAATTTTATGCTATCCAGTTGCAGCATTTTTTCGTCCCACTTCACGCCAAATTGCATACCCACCAGCCGTTCCTCAAATGCAACCACTTCCAGGCGCAGACACATTTGCTGACCCGGTTTCACAACGGTATCTGTAATGGCTAAAGCAATGGCTTCTTCAGGAAAAACATAATATGTAAACCGCCAATCTTCAGCATTATATTCTATTTCTTGTACTTGCCCGTTGCTGTACGCTTTTACAAAAGCAGGATAGTTCACAATGCTCATGCCGCTTTCGCCCGCAGCAAGCCCCTTTACACAAATCTCAAACAATACACTTCCGTCAGGAATGGTGGTATTAGGCTGCGCATTTTGCCAGGTAATTTTCAAGTACCCATCCTCATTTGTAAAACTGGCAATGCCAGGAGTGGTTTCGGACTGCCGCAACATGTCAAATTGCGAGGTGATGCCTCCTGCGATAATGCTCAATTGCAAAGAGTCCGTATCCTGGAAGCCATAGGCTAAAACTTTAATGCACAACTGACTGCCTATCAGTACAGTATTGGTGTCTGCTGTCAGAACAATACGCGGCGCACTCCCATCGGGCGGAAGATAAGTGTTGCTTTTTGCAAAGGTGTAATAAAAAGTGCCTAAGACGCACCACAAGAGTAAAAAGCTTTTCTTCATCAGCTTACTGTTTTTGGAATTATAAAATGATATAAACTGGAAAAAATGCCGCATATTGTAAAAGTTTTGTTAAGAATTCGCAGCAATAGCTATCCATCGTTCATCTTTTGACGAATTTGGGAGGGGGAGGTCACATAATTACCAATCTTTTTGTAATAGCAGGGAAAATTCTACCGAGATGTTTGGGTATTTGCAGATGAACCGTTGCGGCAAAGATACAGGATTCTGCCGGTTTCTCAACGATTTTTTTTATAACAAAATCAGAAAATCAACGCCTCAAAAAAATTCTTTAAATTACTAGAAGGACTGTTGATAGTAATATTGCAATACTTATTTACCTTTTCCTTGTAATAAAACCAATAAAGTGTAAAACATGATTTTAAAATCGAGCGCCAGCGACATGTTTTCAATGTATAAAATATCAAATTTCAAACGTTGCAACATCTGCTCCACCGTAGAAGCGTAGCCATATTTGACCTGCCCCCAGGAGGTAATACCTGGACGCACTTTTAGTAAATGTTTGTAATGTGGGGCATGCTGCGTGATTTGATCAATAAAAAACTGACGCTCTGGTCGCGGACCCACAATACTCATATCGCCTTTTAGCACATTCCAAAATTGCGGCAGCTCGTCCAGTCTCCACTTGCGCATCGTAGCGCCCCAAGGCGTGCAGCGTGGGTCGCCATCGTGCGAAAGCTGTGGACCACGTACCTCGGCATCTGTGTACATTGATCGAAATTTATATATCATAAAAGGATTGCCGTTTAATCCAATGCGCTGTTGCTGAAAAAAAATAGGACCTTCTGAAGAGATGCGCACTCGTATGGCAATGTAAAGATATAAAGGTGATAATGTGGCAAGTACGCATACAGAAGTTACTACATCTATCATTCGTTTCACCAGGCGTTGCCACTTGGGCATCAATTCTTGTTTGATTTCAATTAGTACCGCCCCATATACATGATTCATTTGCACATTTCCTAACATGATATCATACATATCGGGAATGATTTTTACAAGCACTTGTTTATCAAAATCAAATAAAACATTTAGTATTTCTCTTACTTTATTATGTTCTGAAGTTTCAATAGCTATAATCGCTTCTTCAATATGTTCTTCTTTAATCACTTTTGCCAAATCAGGAATTTTGCCCAATTTCGGCAAGTGTTCGGCTAACTCATTGGTACTCTTGCCGTTGGTGTCAATGAATCCGATGAATTTATGTCCCAGTCCTTTTTTCCGACTTGTAATATCATGAAATAATTCCAGCGCATTTTGATTGCCGCCTATCATAAGTGTGTTGTAGGTAATAAATCCCGCTTTCAGGCGCTGGCTGGCGCGCGTAAGCAAAATCATGCGCACCGTAGCTGTCATTGTAAAATGTAATGAAAATAGTGTAATAAAAGAATCGAAATAAGTATGATTATTGGTGACAAAATCGTCTAAAATTAAAGTGAAAAATAAAAATGTAACCCCTGCAAAACTCAGGAAAAACGTGCGTGTCAGCGTAGCCAGCCGAGAAAGCCGGTAAATATCTTTATAATTATCAGAGATAGCATATAATAATAACCAACCTGTTGGCACTAATAAAATGCCGTACCAAAAATTGACATCATTCAGAATGCTTGCATTAATGGGACTACCTTCAATCACTTTGCGGTACATGTAAAATCCTGCCCAAGCCAACATCGCTATTATAAAATCCGCTAATTTGTATAAAAACGTGTGCCACTGGCGCTTCTGACGCATGGAGGTTTTGTTGCCTGATCTTACCGCTGCGGAGGCAGAGGGCGTGAGCAATGTACCAGCTTGATGTTGTCCAACCATAATGTGGCTTTATTTATTTGTTAAAATATTGATTTCAACACATTACACCTTGTAATGATTTTCTGGGTTTATGATGCGCCGAATAAACACAAGTGATTGACCTGGTGTTGATTGTTGGAAATGTTATTATAGTAGGAGCTAAAATTATTATAAATGTTCGTTTGGAATTTAGAATTATAAACTTCCAAAAAGATGCCTTCAAATGATTTAAAATCCTCGTCGCCAGGATTTAAGGTATTGACTAAAAATTTTATTTTTTTGTAGATAGTTCTCATAGAGTGCTTTTGCTACTTATATAATTTACTTATTTTTTAATATGCTAACTCAATATTGCTACGCGCCGCTCTATTTCATTCACAATATCATGCGCCACTTTCAGCGCTTTATATCCGTCTTCTAAGGGCACTTTGGGCGTCCTATTTTGCAAAATACTTTGCGCAAACGTATCCAGTTCCATCTTAATCGCATTCACTGGCTCGATCTCAGGCATATAGACGTGAATCATTTTCTTACCGTTGGTGGTGTCAAGCTCCATCAAGTTGGCTTCGCTTGGAATACCTGGAGCATCCTGCTCGTACAAACGCACAATTTGCGCCTGCTTGTCCAGAAAGTCGAGGCTGATGTATGCATCTTTTTGAAAAAGACGCACTTTACGCATTTGTTTTAATGAAATACGACTTGCAGTTAGATTGGCGACACAACCGTTTTCAAACTCCAGCCGCGCGTTGGCAATGTCCGGCGTGTTGCTCACAACCGCTACGCCGCTTGCGCTGATGAATTTTACTTCCGATTTCACTGTGCTCAGCACAATGTCCAAATCGTGGATCATCAAATCCAAAATGACCGACACATCTGTTCCACGCGGATTGAACACGGCGAGTCGATGCGCTTCAATGAACATTGGATTTAATTCAATATCTTCCAGTGCCAGCAACGCCGGATTGAATCGCTCTACGTGCCCCACCTGTGCTTTGACCTGAAATTCCTTGGCGAGTTTAATCAATTCCTCGGCTTCTTCGACGGTACGAGTGATGGGTTTTTCAATAAAAATGTGCTTGCCGGCTTTTATCGCCTGGCTTGCCATGTCAAAATGCGTGGTCGTCGGCGTCACAATATCCACGACTTCCACCGCAGCAAACAATTCTTTAGGGGTGTTAAAACGTGTAATGCCGTAAGTATCAATGGCTTGCTGAGCAGCGCGGTCGTCTGGGTCATAAAAACCGACCAACTCGTATGCCTCGCTTAGCTGAATACATTTGAGGTGAATTTTGCCTAAGTGACCTGTCCCTAAAACACCAATTCGTAGCATAACCCTAATTTTGGAGGATAAATTGGAGCAAGTTTCTTGATTTTTAAGGATTTACGACAAAATCTAAATGCCGGAAAATCAAGCAAATAGCTCAAATGTGACCAATAATGGCAAAAGTATTAAAAAAAATTGAAAAATCACTTGTATGGGCAAAAAATGGTAGGGTTGATGACAAAAATCAGAATGGGGTTTTCAACGGGGCGGCAAGGGAATAAAACGGGGTTGTATTCGCACATTGCAAATTAAACGCATTTGGCATCAAATTATTTTAAACTGCCTGCCTGTGTTTGGAAAAAGATGTTTATAATTTTATTTTAATAAAAAAAGAACAGAATTTCCAAATTTCCAAAATTATAAAATATTGTCTATCAATAATTTGTGTTTAAATAGCGATGAATGGTCGCTTTTTAATACGTCATATGTACCTCATAACTTTCCTGCTCCAGGATAGGATTCCACTTGGTAATAAGGCAGTCCATATCTTAAAAATTCGTGTACTTCCCAAAGCTGGGTGCTTCGGCGGTTTAAATCATACATTCTAAAAAATTAGAAAGGAACAGCCTCCAGAATGTTCAAATTTCGCGCAATTCTACCCGTACCAAAGACACCACCCGATGCAAAGCACGTTTTACTACCTCGGTATCCGGGTGCCGAAGAATGAGGTAGCCTTCGCCTTCGTAGCTGCTGCTTGCTTCCTGCCCTGCTTTTGGTATTTTGGCGTCGGTGACCAGGTGCCCTAGTTCCCGGTTGATCTCGTCCAGCCCATGTACCTGAAACACCCTGCCTTTGCCCAATCCACGCAGGTAGGCTGCACCAACTGCATACTTTCGTTGGGGCGGCGTGAATTCATCCTTTACCATCAGTCGAGCCCAGGCGTCGAGCGCGCTGAAATCATTGGCACGCGAAATGAGGGTGGGAAACTGCGCACCCGGCGGACGCGCGGCTACCTCCGAAATGGCAATGCTGCCATCCTCCCGGCGAAACCACTCCAAATGGCTAATGCCAGTACACATGCCCAATGTTTGCAGGGTTTGAAAGGCATACTGGCGAATGTCATCGTACTGAGGCGCTTCCACCTCGCGAGGCAACACCACCTGCCATTGAATCCAGGGCTCTCGCATCACTTCAATAGGATTGGGGTAGTAATGGGTTAAAGTATGAAAAACAGGATTTCCGTGAAGTGAAAAGGTGTCGAAAGAATGTTCCGTGCCATTTATAAATTCTTCGAGTAAAATGTCGGAGGATTGATGCTGGAATAATTCAGTAAGTTTATTTTCTAAAATTGACTGATTATCAATCCTATAAGTTGCAATTGAACCCGCGCCTGCCGGAGGCTTTGCGATAACGGGAAATCCAACTTTTGTAATAAAAGCCAACGCTTCTGCTAAAGAACGAACATTTTGATGCCGGGCACAAGGGATGCCTGCCTGCTCAAAAAGCCGTTTCATGCGGTCTTTGTCCCGAAAATTTTCTGCCGCTGCTACCCCCATGCCGCTGATGCCCAATTCCTCGCGTACCTGCGCCAGGGGCACCTGCACTTGCTCCACAGCGCCTACGATGCGATGAATCGTACCGTGCTGATTTACAAGGGTTTTGGCTGCCATACAAAGCTGCTCGGTGTCAAATACGTTGTCAATTTTGTGAAAGGCAGCTAGGCGATTGCGCACATCTGCCCGCAGCCACGCTACGGGTTCTTCGGCAATCAGCCCCAGGGCGACATCTGGCACATTCAAAAAGGCTTCAATAAAACGCACGGCATTTTCCGTGTAATTTGGCGTTGCATAAATTACGAAAGGCATAGGCGATGGAATTACCTGTGTTGAAAAAGTCGCTTTTAAAAGGAAAGATAATGAACTTTTTTGAAATAAATAGAAGTCAATTTACGCTGCCTGCGAAAACGCTTGAAGCATGGCATCAAATTTTATAAAAATTGTGTAAAAAGAACTCCGGGAATGCGGTTTGTCATAGCATGATATTGCGCCAGGGATTTATTTTGAAAATAAAAAAATGATACGCATCCTGCTGATTGTGTTGCTTTTATTGGTAGCCATTTCTGCTATTCCGAGCGGGGCGATGCTTGCTTTCGCACCTGATGGATCCATGCTTCAAATGCCGGTTTCGATGCTACAAGGCTCGCCTTTTTCCAGCTACCTGATTCCAGGGCTCGTTTTGTGCTTGGTGGTGGGCGGTTCTGCCTTGGCAGCATTGGTCGCCATCTTCATTCGCCATCCAAAAGCAAAGGTTTTGTCGATACTAGCAGGCATGATGCAAGGCGGCTGGATTGTGGTACAGATGTTGTTATTGGGCATACTTTCCTCCTTGCAGTTCATCTACATCGGCGCGGGCGCGGCTATCTTGCTGTTGGCGCTGTTTTGGAAAGCCCCTGAGCACTCAGTTATATTCAAATAAGAAGTTATTTTTGGTACCGGCATATCAAAAAATCGTTTATAATAACATTTTAATCATTTAATAATCTATAATTTACACCTAATTCACATTAGACCCTGAATTTGCATCAAATTTAACAACAAGTAGGATAATTTTTGATTACCCCTCTTCGAACTTAACGTAATGAAAAGAGAACTAGACATAGTCATAATCTCAGATGTACACCTTGGTACGTACGGTTGCCATGCAAAGGAGCTTTTAAACTATTTAAAAAGCATTAAGGTAGGAACGCTCATTTTGAATGGCGATTTTATTGATATTTGGCAGTTTCGCAAGCGATACTTTCCCAAAGAGCACATGCAGGTTATTCAGCGCGTTTTGCGCATGGCAGCACGCGGCACGAAGGTTTATTACATTACCGGCAATCATGATGATGCGCTGCGCCGTTATTCTGATTTTTCCTCCGGCAATGTCCACCTGCGCGACAAGCTTGTTTTGCAATTAAAAAATAAAACCTACTGGATTTTCCACGGTGATATCTTTGATGCTTCGATTAAATATTCGCCTTTTATTGCAAAATTAGGCGGTAAAGGCTACGATTATTTAATTTTATTAAATCGTTTTATTAATAAAATCCGTGCTGCGATGGGCAAATCGCGTATGTCTTTTGCAAAAAAAGTAAAAGACAGCGTGAAGGAAGCCATCAAATTTATCAACGATTTTGAAGATACTGCAATCAACCTGGCAGCGGAGCAGGATTATGATTATGTGGTGTGCGGACACATTCACCGCCCGCAAATGCGCACCGTAGAAACCAAAGGTAAAAAAGTAATTTATCTCAACTCCGGCGATTGGGTAGAGAGCCTCACGGCTTTAGAATACAAGTGGGGACGATGGTCTATTTATGAATACGACGAAGCCGACTACGATGCAGGTGCTCACCTGCGTATTGAAGATGCCTATGAAGACGATGATGACCTGGAACCTGAAATGATAAAGCAGGAAACAATGGTGCATCTGATGGCAAATCGCTTGGCACAAAGGTAATCGCGGTTGGTGACTGGTCATTTTTTCCAAAAATCATCAGTCACCAACTCAATACTTCAATTGGTTTTTACCCGCAGCAGCTCGCCTAGCTTTTTAAAAGCTGCCTCCCAATCTTTACTGGCAAATACCCATCCGTCATTTTTATAGCCGCGCAACATGGAAAAATATAGGTTCTGACTTTTCCAGAAATCGACCTGCATGTCCGTTTGCTCGATGGCTTCGAGCATGGAAATCAAATTTTCTAAAGATCGAAGTTGCGCTTCCCCAATTTCCAGTTTTTTTATTTCCGCAAAAATGCGCTCGCTCGCTGCCAGCCGGAAGGATTGTTTGTCGGTGAATTTCAAATTCCATCGCCTCAATTCGTTGTTGATGCGCTCCAACTCTCGCGTGTTGAAATTGCCGTTGCTAAAAAGATTTTGTAAGTCTTGGTTCAACAAAAATTGCGTCACATTTAAAAAAGCGCCAGGCAAAGGAATATCCGTTTGCTCAATCACCGTCATCAACTGGTAATTGTCGTTGTAAATTTCCCGGAAGGAAGCTGCCACTTGGCGCAGGCTGTGGGTGGTAATTTCGTTGATAATTTTGCGTTTTTCGTCTTTAAAAAGGTGCGAAATGTTGAAGGTTTCGGCATGAAAATATTTTTGCATCATGCCAATTGTTGCCCCTAAATCCGATTTACTAAAAGCCGATACGATCTCATCTGCCATTTTTTCAAATGTTTCCCGACTCATATCCAGCGAGATATTACCAATAATGCTCAATTGACCCAAGTACAACACCGCAAAACTAAAATGTTTGTCCGAGTAGGTAATTTTGGAATGAACCGTCGTTCTGCCCAATGCCAGGCGCTGATTGCCGGCTTCGTACCGCTCAAAAACCTCACTTTCAGCATGATAGTTGAATAAATCTAACTGCTCCGGGTACTCTTCAAACAGTGAAGATGCCGCGTAGTGCATGCCCACGCGCACAAGGTCCACCCGTGCAGGCGCCACGTTGGCGCGGTAGCTGGCAGCTCCGTTTTCGTGCACATTGCTGGGCGCTTTTTCGAGGTGCTGCATGAACGCATTGTGTAAATTCACGCCGCCCACTTGATTGGCATAATAAACCGCGCGGTTGGCATATTGTAAAATCTGGTTGGTTTCAATGCCAGAAATTTCATCAAAAAACCAGCCACAACTCGTGTACATCAAAATCGTTTGCCGCTGCATTTCCATCAGGCGCATTAGGGTAATTTTTTCCTCCGGCGAAAGGGTTTTGCAGGCATGCGTTTGAATAAACTGGTCAACCGTGTCGTCATTCCGATTTATGATGACCTGAATAAAATCATTGCGAGCAGCCCACACCTCTTTTACATATTTGGCAGCTTCCCTTTCATAAATAGGAATTAATTCGTCGCGTAGCCAGTCGAGTGTTTCGCGCAAAGGACCGCGCCAGGCTTGTGTCCAGCCAGGATGCCCACCAGAATTGCAGCCGCAATTGGATCGCCAGCGCTCCACGCCATGCACACAACTCCAGGAACTATTTTCGTGAATTTGTGCTTCAAATTTGGGTGGAAACAATTCCAAATACCCGCCGTAGTTGATAATGCTGACCAATTCATTTTCTTCAAAATAATTCAGACAGTCTGCCAACGCCATTTCTCCGTAGCGATGATGATGTCCGTAGCTTTCGCCATCCGTTGCAATGTGTACCAACTCAGGCTCGTCGTTGTTAGAAAAAGCGCTCACCAAACGTGCTGCAAAATTCTTTCCATTATTCAACAATCCTTCAAAAGCAACGCCTTTTGCAATGTTGCCATCATAAAAAAACAGCGTAATCGTTTTGCCCGAAGGCAGCTTGCACAAGTAAGGAATGCGGGTATCAATGCTATTTTCGTTGACCGTTTTCCAATCTTCGGTATCCAATTTGCGCACGGCTTTTGCCTGCCGCGGTGCCAAAATGGTGAACTGAATGCCATTTTCTGCCAAAATTTCCAGGCTTGCCACGTCCACGGCGGTCTCTGCGAGCCACATGCCTTCCGGTTTGCGATTGAAGCGGTACTCAAAATCGCGGATGCCCCAGATGACTTGTGTTTCCTGGTCGCGCCGATTTGCCAGGGGCATTATCAAATGGCTGTAAACTTGTGCAATGGCGGAGCCGTGCCCGTTGAATTTTTCCTGGCTGAGCTGGTCTGCTTCCAAAATTGCTTGGTAAGTTTCCGGGTCGGCTTTTTCTAGCCAGGAGAGTAAGGTAGGACCAAAATTAAAACTGATATTGGTGTAATTATTGACAATTTTCGTAATGAATTCCCGATTGTCCAAAATACGAGCTGCCGCATTCGGCGCATAGCATTCAAAATTAATGCGTTCATTCCAATCGTGAAACGGAGCAGCCGTATCTTGCATTTCAATGGCTTCGAGCCAGGCATTTTCGCGGGGCGGCTGATAAAAATGCCCATGAATGCAAATATATTTTTTTGAGCTATTCATATTTTCTTGATTATGAACGTTTGTTGCGAATTCACTGAGGTTTTATTGCCTTTGCAAAATAGGATTTAAATTTTAGTGTAAAAAGTACAAAAAGCCAACATTTTTCCACATTTCTAATTTGTAATTGTTAAAAATTGATTGATACTTGCAATTGAGTAATTGCTCATTTTTAATTGTTCATCTTACTACAATTAACGCTGCTCGATTACTTAAATAGTTGAGCCCCCTTACACCGCTAAACCCTTACACCAATAAACCAATACACCGCTAAACCGATAAACCAATAAACCAACAAACCATCACACCAATGAACATTCCCATCGGCTTAAAACGCACTGCAGCAATGGTCGTGTTGCGGCACGCGCAGCGGTTTTTACTGCTCAAGCGCATCAAACCGCCCTTTGTTGGGCATTATTTGCCAGTAGGCGGCAAGCTCGAACCGCACGAAGACCCATACAGCGCGGCTTTGCGCGAAACCTTCGAGGAAACAGGCATTCGATTGGAAAGGTTGCAGTATGGCGGCACGCTCATGGAAACATCGCCGATTGACTACAATTGGCAAAGCAGTATTTACGTCGCAGACATTGATTTTCAAGAGCCGCCGCTCTCAAACGAAGGTACACTCGAATGGATTGATTTTGAACAGGTGCCAAATATTCCTACACCGCCCACGGATTTTATCATTTTTCAATATTTGATGCGCGGACAGCCTTTTGCGTTTAATGCAATTTATGATGCTGACTTGCAGTTGCTACAAATGACAGAGGAAATTGAAGGGAAGTTAATGTTGTAATACGCCTTGTAAAATTGTATAATTGGGTTCATTCGGATATTGGGTATCATTTTTTAAAAAACCTGGAATCCTCAAACAAGTTGACAAGTTCAGATTGCTGACAGCACTTCGAGTTCTGCCAACAATCTAAGCTTATTTTTAAAATCGTGTTTCCAAATAATATGGCAACATCGCCCGCCAGGTGGGCCAGTCGTGCTTCATATCAGGACCCCAGATGTCCAATTCATGCGGAATATTTTTAGAAGCCAGCACTTCCGAAAAACGGCGCGAAGCATGTGGCGCCTCATAATCGCCAGAGCCAGAAAGAATGTGAATGCGCTTGCCATTGCGCATGTGTCCGAGCCAGTATTCATCGTTCAAATTGGGCAGGTATTGCATCGGCGAGTTAAAATAGACATCCTCGTCGTGATAGCCTTTTGTATAAGTTCCCAGATTGTAAACGCCGCTCATCGCAATCATACCACCTAATAAATCCGGGCGTTTGAAAAATAGATTGGCAGCATGCAAAGCGCCTAGCGACGCTCCGCAAGTGATAATGGGTGTTTCCAAACTGGTTTTGTGGCGAATGAATGGTACCACTTCTTTGAAAACATATTCATTAAATTGCGAATGCCGGATGGATTTGTGGCGAGGGTGCATGTGATTGTTCAGCCAACTTTCATTGTTGATGCTGTTAATCGAAAACACCTTTACCTTGCCATCGTTGATATATTTGCTAATGGCGTCAATTAATTGAAAACGCTCGTACTCCAAGTAGTCGGCAGCCGCCGTGGGCAATAACAATAAAGCAGTGCCGTAATGACCATACATTACGATGTCCATGTGCTTATTCAAGGAAGGGCTGTGCCAGCCATGTATCTCTCGGTGCATAAAGGTCTTTGTTTGCACCAAATATAAAAAGAATTGTAAATTTTTATAAATGGAAAATGGAAAGATTGGAAAAATGGAAGGGCGAGCATCGACTAGTGCTATCGACTGTTAAATATAAATATTGACTCCACAGAAAGAAAGTCCCGTCCAACATTGAACGAGACCTCCGCGAACGCACTCTATTTAAAAGGTTAATAGGGGAATAGGATGATGGGGGAATGACGCGTACTTCCTATCCCCCTATTACCCCATTACCCAATCACCCTAATTGGCATTGATGACCCGCCCGGAGCCGCTGATACTTGCATCCACCTGCGGATTGCCTTTGTAGCTGACATCGCCGCTGCCGCTGATGCGCACATCAAGTTCATCGGATACCCTTACATTGACATCGCCGGAGCCGCTGATGTTAATGTTAGCACTGCGCAATGGCAGATCGAAGGCGCGGAAATCACCGCTACCACTGATGGAGAGCACTAACTGGTCGGCTTGCCCTTCCAGAAAAATATCGCCAGAGCCAGGGATTTTTGCGTTGATGTCATCTGCGTCAAGTGCCGCGTCAATCGTGCCGGAGCCGCTGATCGTCATTTCAATATCGTCCGCTACCAACGTATTTTCACTAATGATGTCGCCCGAACCAGATACACGCAGCAGCGTCACATTGGGTACGGTGATGTAAATGCGCAGGTCATCGTAGCTACGAATGCAGCGGTCGGTTTCAATTTCCCAGATGCCATCGTCCACATCGCGCTCAATTTCATCAATGATATTGCGTTGTCCTTCAATGATAACTTCTTGCTCCGCACCTTGGCGAATGTAAACATCGGCGGAAATGCGCAGGTCAATGCCGTCAAAATTGCGCAGACTGATTTCTTCAGATACTGTCGGACCATCGCCATTGATGCATCCAAAAATATCTTCATCGTCATCAAAATCAAAAATACAGCCAGGAATCAACAACAGTGTGGCTGCGCTCAAGAGTGCGATAAAAATATGCTTGATTGTTTTCATGTTAATAAAGTGCTTTTGATGATTAAATTATTTTTTTTAATATTGATTTTCATACATTGCACCGATAAGATGCACCAGCTAAGTAAGTAATTGGATATAATCAAATGAGACTTTCGACTGTCCAACTACTTAATAGAGTCTATTTAGTTGATAATTGCCATTGAGTCGAGTTATTATATTTCTTTCCATTTTATTGAGTACCAATTCTTTACAAGAAGTGACCATGATATTGCTCAGGGTGAAAATGCTTACAAAGGTTTTCATTTTTATAAGTCGGGTGTTTAAAATAATTGTGTTTTAGTGTTTGGATTTCTTTGTTCTCCATCTTTAATAAACACACCTCCGGTAAGGCTTCTGCCCAGGGTAGAGCAGAAGCCCGCGCTAGTCTTAATAAGCTTTTGAGAATAGAAGCGCTACTCGGAAGGCTTGTAGATTGATTTAAATGGTTTTAATACAAATAAATGGGTGTAATAACAGTCTGTATTATTTACTTAAGCCTTCACAATATGCTATAATTATTCATTTCTTTATTATTTAAAATCTCCGATTGCCAAACCAGCCAAAACGCAGGGTTAGATTGGTGTTCAAGCCGGAGAAATCGTCATCATTATACACATTTGCGCCATCGGTGCCATTCACCCAGCGGTAGCCAACGCCGCCGGCTACGCGAAACCACTTGAAAATATTGAGTTCCAGACCAATTTCTGGCGTCAATACAAAAACCTGGTCGCTGTCGCCATCAAAGGGATCAAAATTGTCGGTGTCAATATTCACGGCACCCCAGCCAACTTTCACGCTTGTAAATGGGTGCAGCACTCTGTACGGAGCGTAAGTAAAACCGAGCCACAAGCCGCCATGTCCAAGCTCTACTTTGTCAACATTTTGTCCGTCGAGTACATCGCCCAAATTCACACTACCCAAGCCGTATGCGCCAATGAACGCACCGCCAATCACCACACCACCGCCGCCGCCGTAGGAAGTTTGCAGGTCGTTGTTCAAGCCAAATTCAGTGATGGTGCCGCCAAAACCGCCCACGACGCGTGCGTTGTTAAAAAGTGTTTCATGCTGTGCCCAGGTAAGGGTTGTTGCTGCCAGCGTAGCTATGATTGCTATAAATAACTTTTTCATTTTTATCAATGATTTTTAGTTCCTCGTAAATAATGTTAGTTGGATTTCTAAGAGATGCCGGGTGATTTTAGGAGGCGCCAGCCCTTGTCAATCGTACATCTGTCGGATGATTTCTTTAATTTACATGTTATAGATGACAGCTGGAGGTTTTTCCCCCTATTCCCTTTTTGAAAAAAATATCTTTTTTAGCGGTTTTTTTATTTTAAAATTTTATTAACAGATCAATCGATATTCTTTTGAAAAGAATGAGATATACGCCTTTTTTGCACTTAAACTTTTTAAATGCAAGCGTTTAAATATTGGATAAAATAATAATTCGGGTGGTAAGAGGGGTGTGTAAAATTTGAAAAGTTATTTACTTGAAAAGTTTGATTATGATTTCAATTTTAAAAACGAATACCGGCGTTGAAGCCAACCCACATTTTTACATTGGTATCGGCGGTCGTTTCGTCAAAATGGGTGTAAGGCATAATCATAGAGCCGATCACCCCCTCGCGCTCAAGTTTGGACACCATAATGTTGCCGACCGGACCCGCAAATAGGCTCGTGTGCCGCCCGGTGCGCACATCGAACAACAAACGAAACTGATTGAGCATATTGAGTTCATCGGTCCATTGCTCTTGCTCATTCACGTGCATGGTGACGGCTTCTACATTTATCAAGGTGCGCTTGCCAAAGCCGATGGTCGTGCCAATGCCGTAGCCCAATGCCCAGGTGACGTAGGTAACGGTTTCGCTTGATGCAGCAGGGTCATTGCCGCTGGCGGGGTTCGTGACATCGTCCCAGCGAGCGCCAAAATGGAAGATATTGTAAAAAGAACGAGCGCCGAGTTTGAGGGCAAAATTGGCGAGTAGGGCTTCGCCTGCCGAAAATTCTACCCGATTGTATCCTTTTTTAATAATATTGAGCAAGCCAATCGGAATGCCCGAAGTAGAATCTGCGACATTGATTAATGCAAGTTGAAAACCACTCACTTTTTTGCCAATATTTAAAAAAGAACTGATCTGCCCGACTTCCACATCGTGAGCAATATTGAAAAAGCTGGAAAACTGCGCTTTCGTTTTGCCGCCTGCAATGTTGAATAAACCGGCTGCCTGCACGCCATCAGCCTTGCCGCTGGAGAAATTGAAAAGCCCGGCTGCTTGCACGCCAATAAAATCGTCAGTAGCAATGTTGAACAAGCCTGCTCCTTGCACCGCTTTCGCTTCCCCAGAGAGATTGAACAATCCTGCCGTTTGTACACCTTGCACACTCCCTTTGGTCGCATTGAACAAGCCCGCCGCCTGCGTACCCACCACATTGCCACCTACTGTATTGCCTAAACCTGCTATTTGTAAACCGTTGACATTGTATTTAATAGAATTGACAAAGCCGCCAATCTCCATGCCATCCACACCGCCATTGGTGCCCCAAAACAAATTAAAAGAAACATTATTCGTCATTTCATTGCTGCGCAAGGCATTGGTGCCGACAAAGGGCAGGATGGAAACTTGTGCTAAACGAAAAAGGTCTTCTTCCTGTGCCGGTTCGGTTTCGGTCACCGGCGCTAATTTATATTCTTGTATGTTTGCTTCAAAAACACTGTCGCCACCGCTGATTTTATCAATTTTTGTTTTTTCAATGGTCGTCACACTTTGCCCTTTTTCTTTCTTCATTAAGTCGGAGATGTATTGCTCTTGCGCCGTCAGCGGGTAAATCGGGCTAGTTTGTTTGATTTTTTTAGGAAGGGTATTGATTTGCGATAAGCCTTCTGATTTAAAATGATTGCCCATTTTGAGAACCACTTGGCTGCCAATTTCTTTGTACACCACCCCCATTGATAAAAACATGCGGTCTAATGCAACGTAAAGCTGCTCGTCTTTGGCAAAAGCACTTAACTTTTTATCAACCGGGATAAAATTGCTGCTATAAGTAAAATTTATATCGTAATTTTTGCTAATATCGGAAAGAATGAATTCCAGGCGTTTATTAGAATATTGGAAAGTGACGCGCTGCTGAAGCGACTGTGCAGAGACCGCCGTAGTCAGCATTAAAAGAAAACAACTATTGAACAGTAGGGCAGTGTTTTTCATACAGCAAGTACATTTCTGGTATTTTCAATGGACAATTGATTGGAAAAGAAAGCCTCAATTGCCAATTTACTTACAACCTTCTCCTCGGATGATGTAAATACTATCTCGTTCTTCGATTTGCAGATCAAACATAAATTCCAATCCGCTGATTACTTCGGGCAGGCTAGGGGAATCAAAAGGTTGTGTAATGGTAAATTTACAATTCAAAATATTTTCGTTTGCTATTACCATTTCAATGCCAAAATATCGTTCGAGCGATTGCACCACTTCCTGAATAGGGGTGTCGGTAAAATCCAATTGCTGCGTTTTCCAGGCGTCGGCGTTAGAGATGGGTTGTTCCACCACTTTTACTTCTTCGGTTTTTTTGTTAAAAAAGCCCGATTTACCTGCTTCCAGCAATACTTTTTTTTCTGTGTTCCTTTTATCTTGCAAAGCCACTGTTCCACTTTCTACGGTCACTTCCACTTTTTCTTCTTTGGGGTATGCCCTTACATTGAAAGTGGTGCCCAGTACTTGGGTTTCCGCTTCGCCGCTGATGATGGTAAAAGGCTTTTCGTCAAGATGTGCCACATCAAAAAAAGCTTCGCCTTCTAATATTACAACACGTTGTGTAAATTCTGAATTAAAAGACAGTCGGGTGTTTTCGTTTAGCCAAACTTTACTGTGATCGGGTAATTCAATCATGCGCCGTTCTTGCGCTTTGGTTTCGTACACGATTGGGGCATTCGTTGAAACGGGACTTTGATATAGCCAAATGCTAACTGAAATCGCCAGCAAAATTACCGCTGCTACCGCTATCCATGCACGTTTTATAGACAAACGTACTATTTTATTGGATGGTGAAGGGTTTTGCAGTGCCACGATGGGGGCACCACCAAATAATCTTTGCTCGAGTTTCGACCAGGCTTGCGTGGTGTCTACAGGGTAAGCTGCTTCCGCATAATCGCTCGAAATACCCCACAACTGCACCATTTGGTCAAAAAAGCGACGATTTTCTGCTGCAGCCTCTACCCAAGCCCAAAGCAACTCCCGCTCTGTGGCAGTAATATTACCGGACAGATACTTCGCAATTAAATCGGTGTATAGCGTTTCTTCCATTGACTCGTTCCCGTTTCAAATAAGAGGATGCGATTGACATTTTAACACCCCTATTCCATACCCGGACTTTTTGAAAAAAATAACCTTTTTTGTGTTCAAATGTTTAAAATGTTTATAAAAGCCAACTACTCAAATACCCGCGTAGTCGCTCTCGTAACATTTTCAATGCTTTGCCCATTTGGTTTTCCACTGTTTTTACCGAAATGCCCATTTCATCGGCAATTTCTTGATAGGTTAATTCTTCAAAACGGCTGAGTTGAAACACGGTACGGCACTTGGGCGGTAATTCGTCAATGGCGCTGCGGATGCTGCCCTCCAACTCCGAATGCAGGTATTGCTCTTCTACGGTGCCGCCATCATCCAGCGAAGCAAACTGTGGCGTGATTTCTTCATCGTTCAGGTGTTTGTTGCGGCGAAGGTAGCCCAAGGCTTCGTTGATCGCCATGCGACGCAGGTAGGCTTGTAAAGAAGAAGTGATTTGAATTTGCTCGCGTTTTTCCCAAAACCGAACGAATACCTCTTGCGCTAAATCTTCCACCGTGCTCCGGTCTGTAATGAAGCGATGCATCACCCCACACACCATCGGATATTGTTGGTGAAATACATGCTGCAGTGCCCCCCGGTCGCCCGTGCGCAAGCGAAGCAGAATATCGTCCAGTTTTTCGTTTACCATTTTTTCAGGCTTTAGACGATAGACAGTAGCGTTTTATTCGATCCTACATAGATTTGGCTAAAGTCTAATTTCTATGGTCTAACCGGATGCAATGATAAAGATAAGCAATTAAAAAACGGCATACGTTCGACCAAAAGACATTTTTTTGGGTCAAATGGCTGCTTGCAAAGGAAAAAAAATCCGGGCAACAGTGGTTTACTACTGCCCGGATTCCCGATGTTTTAACTAAACAATTATGGTTTGACGAACTTGCGTTCTTTGATGCGAGATTTTTTACCCACCAAGCCACGCAGGTAAAACAGGCGTGACTGACGCACCTTACCACGCTTGGTTACTTCAATGCTTACAATGGTTGGGGTAGCAAACGGAAAAATACGTTCTACACCGACGCCATTAGAGATTTTCCGAACTGTAAAGGTTTTGGTTGGACCTTCGCCACTGATTTGAATCACGTCGCCCCGGAAAGCCTGCTCCCGTTCTTTATCGCCTTCTACAATTTTGTATTTAACAATAATATTGTCACCTGAGCGAAATGCTGGAAACTCGCGCTTGGGCGTGAGTTGCTCATGTACGTATTTGATCGCGTCCATCGCTTCGTCAATTTAATAGTTCTGCAAAGAGAGGTTAGGATGTGACGGGAAGACCAAGAGACGGAGTGACTTAGAAAAATCGAGCTAAGAAAGGTCTATGGTCTAAAGCCTAGCATCTAACGTCTTTAAAATAGCGGTGCAAAGGTACGCTTTTTTTCTTAATTACCAATAGGTTGCCGAAATATTTTTATAAAGGTTTTACCTTATCAAGGTTGCAAATGTTTTAAATTGAAAAGGCTCGCCGCGCGGTCCATTAAAGGTTACGACAACAACATACACCCCATTGGGCGAATCCGCGCCAGTATTGTTTTTTTTGCCATTCCAGCCTACGTCAGGGTCATTCGTTTCAAAAATCAATTCGCCCCAGCGATTCCAAATGGTAAAACTAAAATTAGTTGCTCCCAGCATGATTCCGACGCCTTTGTATGCTTCATTCAAGCCATCGCCGTTGGGTGTGAAGGCATTGGGCAGGTGGTAGCGCACTTCTGGTCGAATATCAACCACGTGCTGGGCAGTATCGCGGCAGCCGCTGGGGTGCGTCACAATTTGCGTCACTACGTACATCCCTGTGTCCCGGTAGGTGTAGGTTGGATTTTGTACAACCGCACTGGTACCGTTGCCAAAATCCCATAACCAACTATTGGCGCGTTGAGACTGGTCGCTAAAACGCACCAAAGGCTCCAGATTACTCGGCTCTTGAGGGGTAAAAGTGAAGCCTGCCTCCGGCGCTGGCAATATGCTTATCAACTGATTGAAAGTGGTATCGGTCTGACAGCCAATGGGGGAGGTAATATCAATGGAAACTGTGTAGGTGCCGGGATTCTGATAGGTATAGGTGGGGCTAATGGCATTGCTGGTGCCGCCATCCCCAAAATTCCAACGGATATCGTAGGTTTCGTCAATGGGAGTCGAAAGGTTATTAAAAAAAATAGCAGCGGGTGCGCAGCCTTCAAAAGCATTGGGCGCAATCACAATCAGATTGGGCACCGGAAAATAAGGAATCGTTTTCGTAATAGTGTCCCGACATTTGTTGATATCCGTAACGATCAAGGTAGCAGGGAAATCGCCTGGTTTTTTGTACAAATGATTGGGATGCTGAATTCTGGAAGTATCCTGGTCGCCAAAACTCCAACGCCAGGCAGTCAGCGCGCCACCTTCTGATCTGGACAAATCTGTAAATTTCACAGGATCGGCAACGCAAGTATCATATTCATATTCAAAATCGGCATAGATAGCCGGATACAAATTTACAAAAACCGTAGCCGTGTCGCCACAATCGGTGCCAGGATTCAGGTAAAGTTGCCCCTGGTATTGCCCTACCCCTGGAAAGGTAATCGTTGGACTCCAATCCTTCGACGTTTGCACCGTGCCATTCACATTAAAACGCCATTCAAAATTTTTAATAAATTGCCGTTGGTAACTTTCATTTTCTAAATAGACATCGGTAACACCGCAGGCATTGATTAAAAACTGTTTGCCGTCAATTTCTTCATCGGCTTTTACCTGCGCAGTCACTTGCGCATCACATCGGGCAACATTGAACTGAAAATCGCGGAAGATGCGACTCAACAGCACACCATTTCGATATTCTGACACACAAATACCCACCACAAACTGCCCCAGGGTTTTGGGTTTGCCTGTGATAATGCCTGTATTCGGATCAATTCTTAAAACTGGCTCTGTCGTTCCAGTCACATAACCTAAGGGCGCTACCGATGAATAATTGGGCGTCAGGAAATTAACCTGATCGTATGGAGGCGGACAAGCCGGGGTAGGGTATGCTCCAATACAAGACGCCACGTACAATGGGTCCAAACCAATATTACCGCCGCCGCCACCTTGAATTGGGCTGCAAAATTCGTACACCAGTTGATCTCCATCTTTGTCCGTAGCAGCGTGGTCAAACGCAAAATCGGCATCGGCACAGATCACCGTGGGCGGAAAGGAGTTAAAAACCGGGCTATTATTGCACAATTGCTGCGCTTCAGGCGTAATTTCTACGGTATAAGTAGCGCCGACGTCCTCTGGATTTACAATATTATTAATCGTAATGTTTCGGCAGCAACGCTGATACGAAATATGATAACTTTCAGTGGAAACTGGCAAAGTCAAACTAAAGCGATACTCGGCTTCCTGCACACAAATGTCGGGCGGAATGAGGCATGGATAATCCGGCGCTTCGACCCGCTTAATGGAGCTAGTGATAATCGGTACATTGATGCGGGTAAACGTATTGGTTTGCGTCAGTCGGTCACAATTGCTCCCATTACACCGATACACACCAATGAATGCTTCTGGGTCAAAATCTGCACAAGGAGGTGGGCAATAACAATCGCGGTATATTTTCATTACAAAATCATAGCGACCATTGCCTCTGCATTCATACGTAATAACGCCACCAATAATGTGGCGGGCTAAAAGCGCATTACAAAAAGCAAAATTGAATAATAAAAAAAGGATAAGGTGTAGCCTATTGCTCTGTTGCATAATATGTTGTTAAACCGCCTGACAATTGTAAGTAATACTGCAAAAACGTCATCTACATCCTTTCAAGTGTTCCTCTCCGCCTGCCCGCTCATTTTTTAATGAATAAGACTTCATTTGGAGGGGTTCAGTTGGCAGCAGGCAAATAAAGTTAAATAAACGGTTGATTTATAATGTTTTAATAAAAAAGTCATACAGCTTACAATTTCCGACAGGGTTATTTATAATTATCATCATCCAACCGCAAGAAAAAAAAATCGTTGTATAATATTACGGCAATACATGGCGTTTCATTGGTTTAAAGTTGTTAAAACGATGTTAATGGTCTGCCATCGGACGGAATTGTACTAAAAAAGTTTTCCAACAAAAACATTGTTGCCTGGCATGCAATTTAAATCCATATTTATACTGTTTAATCAAATAGTGACCGATTATTGTCGGAACTGCGCAGAAAACTACACCTTTCGTGCCGCACTTACAACCCAAGGGACTACTGATGTGTACAATGTTAACGTAATTGAGACCAAATTCAGGATTTATTATGACGACCTATACAAACGAAAAGATTCGTATGGTGCAGGAATACGACACCAAGGGGGCTTTAGCAACGCTGCAACAAGGAGGCATCATCCTTTACCCAACTGACACGATCTGGAGTATTGGCTGTGACGCTACTCATCCCCGAGCCATTGAAAAAATCTACCAAGTTAAGCACAAAGACAGCGCTCAAGGTTTTGAAATTTTGGTGAATTCCATTCAAATGCTTAAAGACTATGTCGTACATCTACATCCTAAGCTGGAAACCTTACTCGTTTTTCATGTGCGACCACTGACAGTGGTGTTTGACAAACCCCGCAATCTGGCAGCTAATGCGATTGCGCCCGATGGCACCGTGGCAATCCGCGTGGTGAAGGATGAATTTTGCCGTGCGCTCATTACCGAATTAGGCAAGCCGCTCCTCGCTGCATTTGCTTCGATGCACGAAGGGACTTACCCGGTGAATTTTGGTGCTATCAGCTCTGAAATTATTGAGCAGGTGGATTATGTCGTCAAGTTTCGCCAAAACGAAAAAATGATGCACGAGCCTTCGGTCATGGTCAGGCTTACCCGCCGCGATGAATTAATTTTTTTGCGGGAGTAATGGTGGTTGATGGGGTTATAGGTTTAGCGGTGTAATGGTTATTACAATTTTTGAATAATTTGTAAAGTTTGTTCTAACATTTCTTCGGTAAAATCGAGGTGTGTAACAAAACGAATCGTTTGCGGTCCGAAAGCCGTTGCTTTAATGCCTTTTTCTGCCAATTTTGCTAAATAACTGGCTGCCGTATAAGGCGATTTTACATCAAATATCAAAATATTCGTCATTACGGGTCGTACATCGCCTACATAATGTAATGTTTGTAATACTTCGGCAATTTTTTTAGCGCGATTATTATCTTCTTTTAATCGTTGTATATGATTGTCTAACGCATAAATACCTGCCGCTGCCAGATACCCCGCCTGCCGCATGCCACCGCCCATCACTTTACGTACGCGCCGCGCTTTTTTGATAAAATCCTGATTGCCAATTAATAAAGAGCCAACCGGCGTACCTAATCCTTTTGACAAACAAATAGAAACGCTATCAAACAAAGCGCCATGATCCAAGGTGTTTTCGCCCGTTTCTACCAAGGCATTAAAAATTCTTGCTCCATCTAAATGTAATTTCAAACCTCGATCTTTACATACTTGGTAAATAGGTTCAATTTCATGTAGTGTGTAATAACTTCCGCCGCCCTTATTTGCCGTATTTTCCAGCACAACCAGGCTACTTTTTGGCAACCAGTCATAATCCGCTTTAATCGCCGCCGCAACTTGCTCCGCCGTGATTTTACCATTCGTACCTTTTATCAAATTGATGCCAATGCCCGAATTATAAGCATAGCCGCCCACTTCATATTGGTAAATATGTGAATATTCATCGCAAATGACTTCGTCCAAGGGTTGGGTGTGTACTTTTAATGCAATTTGATTCGTCATGGTGCCGCTCGGACAAAAAACCGCCGCTTCTTTGTCAAAAAGCGCAGCCACCTTGGCTTCCAGCGCATTCACCGTTGGGTCTTCGCCAAATACATCGTCGCCCACTTCGGCACGAAACATCGCCTCCAGCATGCCCGGCGTCGGCTTGGTCACCGTATCGCTAATGAGATTGATTAACATCCTCTTTTTTTGGCAAATGTAGGAAAAAGGGGAATAGGGTGATAGGGGAATTGGGGGATAAGGGAATTTGGGAATGGAGATTCTTTTTGCGTGGAAACCAATTTTTCAGTATTTTTGATGAAACTAAAAAGAAAAACGATGATTGTTTTTCAAGATTTTGAGATTTATCAGCTCGCGGATGATATGACCGATGATGAATTTTATGAATTCTGCGTTGCCAATAAAGATTTGCGCATTGAAAGAGATCCTGATAAAAAGATAATTATTATGGCTCCAGTTGGTTCTGAATCAGGCTTTTATGAAGGAGAAGCCTTTGGTGAGCTTCGGAATTGGAATTTAAAAACACAAGAAGGTGTTGCATTGAGTCCTTCTTCCGGTTTCAAATTAAAAAACGGTGCCACTCGTGCTGCCGATAGCAGCTGGATTAGTTTAGAACGTTGGCAAAAATTATCAGATGACCAAAAAAAGAAATTTTTGCCCATTGCTCCTGATTTTGCCATTGAAATTCGTTCTAAAACAGACAAATTAAAAAAACTCAAATCTAAAATGCTCGAATGGATCGAAAATGGCGTGCGCCTGGCGTGGCTCATAGATCCAACCGAACAAAAGACCTACATTTATCGGGAAGACGGCTCGATTGAAATCTTGGAAGGCTTTGAGCGCGAATTGTCGGGAGAAGAGGTGCTGAAGGGTTTTACATTTGATTTGCGATTATTGCGGTTGCCATAAAATTATTTAGTTGTTTAATATTTTGATTTAAATAATATTCATTATCAGTATTCTAAATTGTATTTTTTGATTTTTAATATTATATTTTTCAAATTTCTAACCTCATATTTCAAATTTACTTCAAATCTATGCTCACCAGTATTGCCGATTTTAAAATGCTTGCCGCCGAAAACGTTGGTAAATGCTTGCAACAATTGTCCAAAACGATTGATGCGTCTCAAACCAGCTATTTTAATGGGTTGATCAATCTTCAATCGCGCTTGAATCGACTGAATAACAGTAAGTTAACCAATGTGCTGGGCGAAGAAGAGGAGGCTCGGCAAGAGAACCAATTGGTGATGGATGTGCTGGATTTTTTAGACACTCTTTCTGAGGACACTTTTTTGCCAAGTGCGCAGCTGCTGCAAGAAATTTATGAAAAGATTTTGGTCGTTTGCTATGATACGGAATCCGAAAAGGCGATGCGGGCTTTTTTCGACAGTTTTTATTTTAAAAATGTGCAATATACGTTTGATTTCAACGAAGCTAAAATTGCCTGGTGCGATCTGGTGGTTTTCGATTTTTTAAACGCCCAGCTAAATAATACGCAGTATTATGATTTATTACAACTCTATCTGGATCAGACAGATAAATATTTACTTTATTTTGGTAGGTTTACCAATACCCTGGAATATTATGCCTGGAAAGCGCATTATGCAGAATCTCCGTTTGAGCTTTATGCCCGCATTCGGGAAATGATAGAATTTAAAAAATTTTATAAAGGAAAAATTTAAAACTGTAACACATAGGCACATTTTTTTATAAAAAATTGAATTGCAATATTTTACAAATAATTATGTGCCTATGTGTTTAAAAAAAATAATGTGCCAGAGGCGCAGGCTTGAAACTTATAACTTCATTTCCCAGCCCTTCTCGTACTCGCGCGACCAGAGCTTCATGGCTTCTTTGTCATTTAAAACATGTCCATTTTTCGGATCACATGTCAAAACCCTGCCAACCCGGTACGAAATATTCCCCAATTGCGGCAGCACCGTTGAAATATGCCCTTCGGAAATCGGCGCGGTCAACTTCGTTTTCCCGCGTATGGAGTCTAAGAAGTTCATAATCAACTGACTATCGAGCAACTCGCCCATGCCCATCGTATTGGTGCGTGTGGCTTCCTGCAAATTCGTTTTTACGTCTTTAACCAACTTATTATCAAGGTCATACACTTTATAATCATCGCCACCGGGAATGACCATCGTGCCCTTCTCACCATAGAAAATCGTGCCGCGACCAGCACCTTCCACCGGATGCCCATTGCAACTTCTGCCTTCCCAAAGAATAGACGATCCATTGGAAAATTCATACGTAATGGTTTGTGTATCAGGTGTTTCCCAATCATCTTTATACGCATAGCGTCCACCCATGGAGGTCACTTTGGTCGGAAAACTTACGCCCATCCCCCAGCGCATGACGTCCAACTCGTGCGTACCGTTGTTCAAGGCTTCTCCCGTACCCCAATTCCAAAACCAATGCCAGTTATAATGTACCAAATTATCCTGATAGGAGCGACGCGGTGCAGGACCCTGCCACAATTCAAAATCAAGATGCGCGGGCGCCGCCACTTTTTTACCAAAACCAATCGGCTTGCGATTGTTGGCGTACCAGCCTTTTGCAAAATAAACCTTGCCGATAATGCCATTGTGCAACTCGTTCATCGCCTCGACCACGCGCGGAAACGAGCGCCGCTGGCTGCCCATTTGGATGAGTTTGTTGTATTTTTGAGCGGCTTGCACCAATATTTCACCTTCCGCTGGGCTATGCGAACAAGGTTTTTCCACATACACATGCTTGCCTGCTTTCACCGCCATGAGTGCCGCAGGCGCATGCCAATGATCTGGTGCGGCGATCACAAGCGCGTCCAAATCTCTCTCTTCCAGCATTTTACGTATATCCGTAAATCCTTTTGGCTTTTTGCCAGTCAATTTTTCAATCTCCGCAACGGTTTTTTCCAGCACCTTGCTGTCCACATCACAAATGTACCCAACCTCCACATCCGGCATTTTGGCAAACATCGTCGCCAGGAAGAAGCCCCGGCTGTTAGTCCCCATTACGCCCACGACGATTTTTTCGGCGGGCGAACCTTTGAAAGCAAAGAGATTTGGGCTGACAAGCACGCCTGCTCCAACAACGGCGGAGGTTTGAATGAATTTGCGGCGATTTGGCTTAGACATATCGAATATTTTTGATATTTAATATTGAATTTTAAGTAAGACTTTCGACTGTTGACTATCAACTGCTCGACTAGTTAGATGAAAGCGAATATAGTCAAAATTTATATGCACTCAAATTTTGCGGCGGATTGTTCTGATAAATTGTAGCAAACTGGAATTATATTTTGAAATGGTAAAATATGGCGTTTGCATGGCTCCAAACTGTCGGCGAATGTATTCCACGTTTTGAATCATACTTCCCTCAAAATCAAACGTATTTAAATTTAATTTTTCTTTTGTATATTTTATCACTTCCCAAAGCAGGAAAGTACCCGCTCCGCTGTTGCGCAAATCAGGATCATCCCCTGCAATGTGAAAATAGCTCGACTGCGCGTCCCAAATCAAATAAACCGCAGCATGTACGCGCCCTTCAGCATCTTTTGCAAAGAAAATCTGCCGGGCATTATGTGCCGCCAGGGCTGCATCGTGCTGCTTCATTTGCTCAAAAGTGTAAGGAATTTTAATCCGTTGCCGATCAAAACTCATTTTATTTACTTGATAAAATAATTCTATATTGTTATTTAAATCAACAATTAAATCTTGTTCTCCTGCTTTTTCAATATAACGGCGGCGCTTGCGATGAATATTATTATAAATTTTATCTAAATCAGAAATATCTAATCGGTAAGAATAACGCGTCGTTTGTTGATAACCATACCAATAAAATGATAGCCAATTTGTAATATTATAATAAAAATTTTGAGTGAATGCGGCTGTTTTGGGTAATTGCAATATCAATTTTTCCATCACATCATGTTGCTCCCCAAGATTCAATTCCTTTGCAAAATAAGGACCCATGAATTTTACAAAATGCGGCATCGTAATATAATGAAAGCCATACTTTTTTTTACTAAAATACGGCAAAACGGCAGTAATTTTATTATTTTCCTCAACAATACAGGCATTCCATGCTCCTTCTTTACATACGGCGTCGAGGTACCAGGGATGGACGAAAATGGGGAGATTGTTTTGATGCTCGTTATAAAAGATGTAATATTTTTCTTTACTCATATTTAGTAGAGGGTAGATGATACAGGGTAGCGTGACAAATCCAAGTCCAAAGATAATAAAAGTCCTTTTACCCTCTACCGCTTACGCGCAATCAACAAGCCATCCCGAATGGGCAATAGAATATTTTCTACCCTTTCGTCGTTATTTACTTTGTCATTAAACGCACGAATTACCTGCGTATCAGGGTCTTGCTCTCCCATTACAACCTTGCCGCTCCACAACACATTATCAATTAAAATCAAGCCGCCGGGATTTACTTTATCCAATATCATATCATAAAAAAGTGCGTTTTGTTGTTTGCCGGCATCTATAAAAACGAGATCAAACATTACATCCAAAGTGGGAATTATTTCCTCTGCTTTACCCAAATGCAACTGAATTTTATCATTTAATCCGGCTTTTGTAATATATTTTGTAATAATGTGCTCCAACTCCCGATTTGCTTCAATCGTATGTAATAATCCACCTTCTGCTAAGCCCTGCGCTAGACAAATCGCTGCATAACCGGTAAATGTGCCAATTTCCAGCATCGCTTTTGGGCGTTGCAATTGACTCACCAAAGTCAGAAACTGTCCCTGCAAATGACCGGAAATCATTTGCGGTGCAAGGGTTTTCAGATTTGTTTCGCGTTCTAATTCATAGAGGACTTCACTTTGTGGCGTGGTGTGGGCTTCGCAGTAGGCATGTAATAATTTGGGCTTGATATTCATATTAAACACTCGATTATTTAGTATCCGCTTCTATTTGATCAAAAAACGTAAGACAATTAAAATAAAGGAGGTATTATAAGTTTACATCTTCATGATATTGCATTGTAAATATCATCTTCATTTTGATACCCTTTTGCTTTAAATTTTTCTTCCAATTTATCTCGAAGCATATTTATTTGATCAAAGTAAAGGAAATCTTTAATTGCTTGTAAAATCAATTCGTTTGCAGGAATTTTCAGTTCGGCTGCTTTTTCCTCAATTTGTCTTTTGAGTTTATCTTCTATTTTAACAGAAATGGAAGTCATTCTAATTTTTTTAGCAACATAATATTTTAGTAAACAATCTTGATAGACTTATTAGTTCAAAAATACCAAAATCACCCCTTAATGTCAACTGCGCTTATAATTTCCTGCATCAGCGCCCGATTTTTCTCAAAAGCATGGACATCCGGGGTTTTAAAAAACAGATTGGCAATAATGCGAAGATTCGGGGTAGTGCCTTCTTTCATAGCGAATAACATATGCTGCCCTTCCATAATAATATGCCTGGCAACATAATTTTCATGCTCCGTAAAAGGAGACGCAGCGTCCGCCACTTCTGTAATGCCAGCCGTTGCTTCTTCGAGTATTTGCGTGAGTGAAGTATCGTCACCAGGATCAAGTCCCAGGAACATCGCGGTCATAAACACACTGCTGTCGCCGCTGATGAAGGCATACTCGCCTTGCTCGCCCACCTCTTTGACCCAGGTGTCGGGAATGTAAAAAGTGATGCCTTCGTCAACGGAAATAGGGAGTAGTGGATGCATGAAGCGTTTTTTTCTAATTTAACCACCATCCTCCGTATTTGTTGTGCACTAATGCCTATGATGATTAAGAGTATGTTTAAAATTCTGATGGAGGTATAAAAAAATGAGAATCAGTACA